>JALHUQ010000082.1 GCA_022866645.1 Woeseiaceae bacterium
AAAGCGGCGACGCTCGCCTTTGCAGCGGCCAATCCGATTGACCGAAAAATATTCGATGTCCCTAATGCGCGCTTCGGCATCGTCACGACGGGCAAGGCGCACCTCGACCTGATGGAAGCACTGCGCCTGATCGGCATCGACGGCAGTAATGCCGAGAAAGCTGGCGTAGACGTTTATAAAGTTGGCATGGTCTGGCCGCTGGAGCCGAACGGCGCTTTGAATTTCGTAACCGGTAAACACGAGGTTCTGGTCGTCGAAGAAAAGCGCGGCATTATCGAGAGTCAGTTCAAGGAACACTTCTACGACTATCCCGGCCGCAAGCCGAAACGCATGGTGGGCAAGGAAGATGAAGACGGCCAGCGTCTGATTCCCTGGGTTGGAGAGCTGTCGCCGTTGCAACTGGCCGAGATCGTTGCGCGCCGTCTGGATAAGGAGTTCGGTGGCAACACCTACACGACGCGCGCAGACAAATTATTTGAAGATCGCGGCGCCGCCATTGAAATTGATGGTGCGGAACGAGTGCCCTACTTCTGCTCGGGCTGCCCGCACAATACGTCAACGAAAGTGCCGGAAGGATCCAAGGCCCTTGCCGGTATCGGTTGTCACTTCATGGCCAGCTGGATGGACCGCGATACCGACGGTCTGATCCAAATGGGCGGCGAAGGCGTCAATTGGATTACGCGATCAATTTTTAACGGCAGGAAGCACATATTCCAGAATCTCGGCGATGGCACTTTTTACCATTCGGGTTCGCTGGCGATCCGACAAGCCGTCGCAGCGAAGACCAACATCACTTACAAAATTCTGTATAACGACGCCGTAGCCATGACCGGCGGCCAACCGGTGGATGGGCCAATTTCGGTGCAGACCATCGCTCATACGGTCAGGTCCGAAGGCGTCGAACGCATCGCACTGGTTTCCGACGAGCCGGAACTATTCGACGCTGGCGATTTTCCAGCCGGACTGACGATCTCGCATCGCAGAGACATGGATAAGGTGCAACGTGAATTGCGTGACATCCAGGGCGTAACCGTCCTCATCTACGCGCAAACCTGCGCCACGGAAAAGCGGCGACGACGAAAACGCGGCACGCTGGCAGACCCCGGGAAGTTCGTTGTCATTAATGATCTCGTTTGCGAGGGCTGCGGTGACTGCTCGGTGGAATCCAATTGCCTGTCGGTGGTTCCCAAAGAAACACCGTTCGGCCGAAAACGCCAGATCGATCAAAACACCTGTAACAAGGATTACTCTTGTGTCAACGGTTTCTGCCCGAGCTTTGTCACGGTTGAAGGCGATGTCGCACGGCAGGCTGCAACGGCTTTGACAAGCCCGATCCTGATGCCACCAATAGACGAAATGCCGCAACCCCGGATTCCTGCGACGGGTTCCTGCTACGACCTGTTGGTTACCGGCGTCGGCGGGACCGGTGTTGTGACGATCGGCGCACTCATAACTATGGCGGCACACATCGAAGGCAAAGGCGCCAGCGTGTTGGACTTCATGGGTTTCGCACAAAAGTTCGGCCCGGTATTGAGTTACATACGCATTGCACCTCACCCCTCGGATATCAATCAGGTCCGCATTGAAGCGGCACGTGCTGATGCTTTGATCGGCTGCGATCTGGTCGTGAGCTCATCGCCAAAAGCGTCGCGAACCTACAGCAAGGACCACACGCGGGCCGTCGTTAACACAGCAGAAATGCTCACTGCCGATTTCGTAAAGCATCGGGATGCTAATCTTCGAGTAGACGACAGAATAGGCGCAATTAGCGACGCAATCGGCGCAGCAAACTTGTCAACACTGAATGCGAACAAGTTGGCCAACGAACTGCTGGGCGACACGATCTTTGCGAACGTGTTGCTACTGGGTTTTGCGTGGCAGAGCGGTCTGGTGCCGGTGTCGTTAATCGCATTGATGCGTGCGATCGAACTCAACGCCGTTGCTGTCGACAAGAACAAACTTGCGTTTACCTGGGGCCGAATGGCCGCGATCGACCCGGATCAGATCACCCACGCACTGAACCGGGACAATGTCGACGACAAAACGCTGACCGCAGTCGTCGCGAGACGGCGTAGCTTTCTGGCCGAATACCAAAACGAGGCTCTTGCTGTCCGGTTCGAGGAGCGCGTTGAGACCGTCCGTAACTTTGAGACGGCTGCTGGCGGTCAAGGTGCACTGGCAGACGCTGTCGCCAGAACTTACTTCAAGTTATTGAGCTATAAGGATGAATACGAGGTCGCCCGGCTGCACACAAGAAAGGAGTTCATCGACTCAGTGCGCAGCGAGTTCGGTGCAAAAGCGAAGTTTCGATTCCACCTTGCGCCACCGATATTAAATTCCGGTAAGGACGCCCGTGGCCGGCCGAGGAAGCGGGAGTTCGGTGCCTGGATCCTGCCCGTATTTCGGGTGCTCGCGATGTTTCGAGGATTGCGTGGCTCGGCGTTCGATATTTTCGGCAAGACTGCTGAACGGCGAATGGAGCGCGCACTCAGAAAGGAATATGAGCTAGTGCTGGAGGAGCTTTTGCCCAAACTACAAGCGGATAACCTGCAGGAAATTACCGAACTGGTCGCCTTGTACATGAACATTCGCGGTTACGGTCCCGTCAAAGACGAGTCCGTTGATCTGGTCCGCCGTCAGGTCGCCGAACGTCTGCAACACCTGAGTCTCGAAGGCGCCATGGCGGCATAGTCCTCGGTTTCCGGCCCGCGCCGTGCCACCATGGCGAGATGAGTATCGAATACGCATTCAGCGAAAGACCGGACGACGGCGCGACCCTGAATATTGCCGACGACATTGAATGGCTGCGCATGCCGCTGCCGTTTTCGCTTAACCATATCAACCTCTGGTTGCTGAAGGACGGTGACCGCTGGGCGATTGTCGACACCGGCGTCGGTACCAGCGAAACGAAGGATCATTGGCACGCCGTCTTTGCAGGTACGATGGGTGGGAATCCTGCGTCGCAGGTTATCGCCACTCATATGCATCCGGACCATGTCGGTTGCGCTGGTTTTCTTGCACGACATTTCGATATCGATGTCTGGATGCCTCGCGACGAATATATGATGTGTCGAATTCTCGTCGCCGACACCGGGCGTGACGCGCCGGAAGAAGGTGTGCGTTTTTACAAAAATGCAGGGTTTACGGACGAACAGCTTTTGAGCTATCAAAAAGCCTTCGGTTTCTTTGGCAAATTTGTGACGCCATTGCCGGAAGCCTATGAGCGAATAAGCGACAACGACGTGCTTGTTATCGGGGAACATCGTTGGCACGTAATTTGTGGCGGTGGACATTCCCCGGAGCATGCTTGCCTGTACGATCGAGATCGCAATATCTTGATATCGGGCGATCAACTGCTGCCGACAATTTCATCCAACGTCAGCGTGTGGCCGACTGAGCCACTCGCGAACCCCTTGCAGGATTGGTTTGATTCGCTGCACAAATTGCGAGCGGCTGTCCCTGAGGATGTACTTGTACTGCCCGCCCATGGCAAACCGTTTCGTGGCGCCCACGAAAGGATAGCGACGATGATTCGCGAGCACGAAGAACGGCTCGATATTTTGCACGAGTTTTGCGTCGAACCGCAGCGAGCTGTCGATGTATTCGCCGCCATATACCGCACCACAATTGATGACAAAAACCGTATTATGGCGACGGGTGAAGCCCTGTCGCACTTGAACTACCTTGTACGCGCCAGCGAATTGCGCGCAGAATATCGAAACGAAGCGACCTGGTACCAGACATTATGAAAGCAATAACAACTTTTCTAAGTATCGCCCTGCTGTTGGCGTCATGCGATAGTGCCCCGCCGCCCAGGATCGAACAGTCTGCAGTTGCTATGCCAGACTCGTATAGCGCAGTAGTCGCCTCTGATGTCCTGGCTTCAGGTGGTAATGCAGTCGACGCCGCGATCGCGGCTGCTTTTTCGCTCGCTGTGACGTTTCCTGAAGCCGGTAACATTGGCGGCGGTGGGTTCATGCTCGTCCATATGGATGGCGAATCGAAGTTCATCGACTACCGTGAAACGGCGCCACTGCAAGCTCACAAAGATATGTATCTTGATGAGAACGGCGACGTTATTCCGCGCTCCAGCCTGGTCGGCCACCGTGCGGCCGGTGTGCCTGGTACCGTTGCCGGCATGTGGTTGGCCCACCAGCGTTACGGCAGCCTGCCCTGGGCTGATTTGCTCGCGCCGGCAATTGAATTGGCGCGCGACGGTTTCGTAGTCTCACCTTCACTCGCGACCATGGCTGAGGAGGTGGCTGCATGGTACGACGAGGCAGTCGATTTCGAAGGGCAGTTCGGCAAACTTCGCGCCGGGGAAGTTTTCAAACAAGAGGATCTGGCCCGCACGCTGGAGCGCATTGCAGCGAAAGGCGCAGAGGAGTTTTATCGAGGTGAAACGGCGCAGCTCATTGTTGCAGAAATGCAGCGCGGCGACGGCCTGATTACCATGCAGGATCTTGATCGCTACGCGGTGGTCGTGCGTGAGCCATTGCGCGCCAAATGGCGCGACCTGGAGATCGTCTCTGCACCACCGCCAAGTTCCGGCGGCTTCGCCGTCATCCAACTGCTGAAGATGAAAGATTTCCTGAATCACGAATTTGCAGGCGTCGCGCACAATTCGCCGCAGTACATACATTTGATTGCCGAAATCGAAAAGCGCGTTTTCGCGGACCGCGCCGAATACCTGGGTGATCCCGACTATGTCGATGTGCCAATTGAAACTCTAATCAGCGACGATTATCTACGCCGACGTGCCGCCGAAGTTAATCCGACGGCGATCTCAAAAATTGATGCTGTCGCACCGGGAATCGAGTCGCCCGAGACCACCCATTTTTCGATTCTGGACCGACATGGCAATGCGGTCTCAAATACCTACACGCTCAATTGGGCATTTGGCAGTGGCGTAGTCGTGAAAGGTGCTGGATTTCTTCTTAACGATGAGATGGACGACTTCAGCGCCAAACCCGGCGTGCCCAATATGTTCGGCGTCGTCGGCAGCACCGCTAATGAGATTCAACCCGGTAAACGCATGCTATCGTCCATGGCTCCGACGTTGTTACTTCGAGATGGCGAAGTCGAAATGGTCATCGGAACGCCCGGCGGCTCGACTATATTCACATCGGTCTTTCAAACCATTACGAATATTTACGACTACGGCATGGAACCCGGTGCCGCCGTCGACGCGACGCGCTTTCATCACCAGCTAATCCCAGCCGACCTGATCACCTACAGCCCCGGCGTGCCATTGCCGGAGGAGACGATTTCAGCATTGGGTGATCTGGGGTACCGCGCCATACCGCATGGCTGGGAGTTTGGCGATGTAAACGTCATCCTGCGAGAAAAGGGCGAGCTGAAAGCAGCGGCGGATTCGCGAAATCGAGGCGAAGCACGTATCTCGCTTATGGAAGTCAGCCCTTAAGCCGGCACTACCACACGCTCCCGAGCGCAACCCTGATCGCCTCTCCA
>JALHUQ010000083.1 GCA_022866645.1 Woeseiaceae bacterium
GCATTGCAGTCGGTGCCGAATGTTTACTGAGCATGAATTGTGTTCAATTTGCTCGGCTCCCGGCCGTGACAATACACAGCTGTGTGTTGTCGAATCGCCCGCCGATGTGATGGCGCTGGAGGATGCAACCGGGTTTCGCGGGCTGTATTTTGTTCTGATGGGTCATCTGTCGCCGTTGGACGGAATTGGCCCCGAAGAACTTGGACTTCGCAGGCTCGAGGAGTGGCTGGCTGAAGGTGAGGTCAAAGAGTTGATCATTGCGACGAACCCCACAGTTGAAGGCGATGCAACGGCGCATTATCTTGCGGATCTCGCATCGCGAACGAATGTTACGGCGAGTCGCATCGCACATGGGGTTCCGCTGGGTGGCGAACTCGAATTTGTGGATGGCGGCACACTGTCACATGCGTTTTATGGCCGTCGGGCCGTCGAGTAGCGAATGTCTAACGCGAATCCACAGTGTCTGTTTTGCAAAATTCTGGCAGGGGATATTCCAGCCGACATCGTGTACGAGTCAGATTCTGCCATCGCTTTTCGCGATATCAATCCGCAAGCACCGACGCATGTGCTGATCATCCCGAGAAAACATATCGCGACGATCAATGATATTGGCGTAGACGATCAGGAGCTTATCGGCAGTTTGTACTCAGCGGCTCGGGAAATCGCCGCGACAGACGGGCACGCAGACAACGGCTACCGTGTCGTGATGAATTGCAATGCCGCGGCCGGTCAAACCGTTTTTCACATCCATCTGCATTTGCTCGGCGGCAGGGCGCTGGACTGGCCGCCCGGCTAATAGCGTTTTTCGGCCAGTTTTTCGGTCAGATTCACTACTCGCTTGTAACTTTCGTAGCGACGGTAGCTAATAAGGTCCTGATCGACTGCCTCTTTTACAGCACAACCCGGCTCGCGCATGTGGAGGCAATTCGAAAAGCGACAAGATTGTGCGGCAGCGGCGATTTCGCGAAAGCCCAAGGCGGCATCACTCGTTTCCAGAAGAGCAGGTGAGTAATCACGAACGCCGGGTGAATCAATTACCGAGCCCCCTCCCTGCAGCTGAATCATTACCGAGTTGACCGTGGTATGGCGGCCCTCACCAGTCTTACTGGAGATTTCAGCGGTACGTTGTTGCGAGTCGGTGACAAGCTCATTGATCAAACTCGACTTACCGACCCCCGACTGCCCAACCACGACTGCGCACTGACCAGAAAGCGCGACTCGAACTTCGTCCAGTCCACGTCCTGTCTCCGCGCTGCACTCCAGAACAAGCAGACCAATGTCTCGATACTCTTGCAGCTCCGGGATCTCAATGTCGTGTCCTTCGAGGAGGTCAATCTTGTTGAAGACAACTATGGCGTTCACGCCCATGAGCTCCGCGGCACACAGGTAACGATCGACGATGTACCAGTCCGGTAACGGCGACACGGCGGCGACTACCAGCAAGGAATCTACATTCGCCGCCAAAACCTCAATCTGGCCTCGCATATTCGGTCGCGTCAATTCATTGCGACGCTCGCCTATCTCCGTTATGAGCCAGTCCGATTCGTTTTCAATGGGTTCCGCGCTGACTGTATCGGCGCACACTGCTTTGATGCGTTTGCCTTTGATCCGCGCATTCACTTCCTCACCATTGGCAAGGCGTAATCTCATACGGCGGCTATAGGTAGCGATGACGGTGGCGGATTGCTTGAGCATCTGCGAAGTATGCCGCCATGCAGGCAGCGTTGCACTCTCCGGCCATGTAAACTACGGCAGTCCATTAACAAAGGTTATAACGACATGCCTGATTCATCACCGGACCGATCGACTAACCTGATCTGGATAGATCTGGAAATGACCGGTTTGTGCACGCAGACCGACTCGATTATCGAGATCGCGACTGTCGTCACTGACAAGTATTTGACCGAGCTTGCCATTGGCCCGGTTCTGGCTATACGGCAAACGTCGGCAACTATGGACAGTATGGACGAGTGGAATACTCGTCAGCACGGCCAATCTGGCCTGACAGCGAGAGTCCTGGAAAGTGGCCTCAGTGCCGCCGATGCTGAGCAAGCGACTATTGCATTCCTGAAGGAGTGGGTCGACGAGGGCACGTCACCAATGTGCGGCAACAGCATTTGTCAGGACAGGCGTTTCCTGGCCCGCGAAATGCCGATCCTCGAAACGTTTTTTCATTACCGCAATCTGGACGTCAGCACTTTGAAGATACTCGTGGCTCTTTGGGCACCTGAGGTCGCCAGGGGGTTCCAAAAAGAATCTTCACATCTTGCTTTGTCCGACATACGCGATTCTATCGAGGAGCTTAAGTGGTATCGTGAACACTTCATCGACGCAGCTGCTCTAAGTAGCGAATCTGGAAATGACTGACAGGCCGTTTTCAGAATACGCGGAGCGTAATAGTGGCCCGATTCTCGACGTGTTGCGAAATGAATTTTCCACCAGTGCCAAAGTCCTCGAGATTGGTTCAGGTACAGGCCAGCATGCGGTGCGTTTTGCGAGCGAACTGCCGCACCTGCAGTGGCAAACCAGTGATCGCGCCGAAAATCACGAGGGTATCCGAGCGTGGGTCGAGACCTCGGCGCTCAGGAATTTGCTGCCGCCCTTGTCCTTGGATGTCCTGACGGCAGACATTCCGCCGCAGTCCTGGGATGCCATCTTCTCGGCAAATACGGCGCACATCATGAGTATCAAGGCCGTGACAAAGATGTTTCAAATTGTCAGCATTGCACTCGGCGACGGCGGAGTTTTTTGCCTCTACGGGCCGTTCCGGCAGGGCGGTGAATTCAACACCGACAGCAATGCCGCCTTTGATCAGTCGCTTCGCGCCCGTGACCCGGAGATGGGCATCCGGGATATTGAATTTCTTGACGATCTCGGGACTGACAATAATCTGTTGCGTCTCAGGCTTTACGCGATGCCTGCTAACAACCATATCGCAGTTTGGATCAAAGGAGCGGTATGACAACGCACAAAGGTGGCTGCCATTGTGGCGCCGTGCAATTCGAAATCGACGCGCCAGCTGCAATTGAGGCTACTCGATGTAACTGCAGCATTTGCGACATGTGCGGTTTTCTGCATCTGTTTGTTTCGCGAAATAATTTTCGACTCATCAAAGGCAAGGATGCACTCACGACCTATACATTCAACACGGGTGTTGCGCAGCACCATTTCTGCAAACACTGTGGTATCAAGTCGTTTTATGTACCGCGATCCCATCCCGACGGGTTCAGTGTTAATGTCCATTGTCTGGTCCCCGACACTCTGGAATCGATCAAGGAAATGCCTTTCGATGGTCGAAACTGGGAGCAAAACATATCCGAGCTGTCGCCTTTAAGCGACTGATTTATTTAATCTTTAGACTGGCGAGGGCATCAGGCTTGCCTTATAGTTGCGAAATGAAAAATACGACACTGAACTCGATACTACTGATCCTGCTGGTTTTCGCTCCTGCAGCCTTCGCGGAACCCGCCTGGGTGAGCGACGAATTCGAAATTACGCTGCGCTCCGGTCCAAGTACGAGCAACGCGATTCAGCTTATGGTTAGCAGTGGCACGCAGCTTGAGGTGCTGGAGAGCGACGCTGAGTCAGGATACTCAAAGGTAAGGTCGTCGGGTGGTACTGAAGGTTGGGTCTTGACTCGATATCTCATGAACGAGCCTAGCGCCCGGGAGCAACTGGAGACATTGACCAGCAATTTGACGAACGCGAATTCGCGCGGCACATCATTGGGGTCTCAACTGACAGCGGTCAAGGGCGAGTACGAAGCCGCCAATCGACGCATCGATGCACTGGAGCGTGACAAGGCTGCTGCTGAAAATGAGCTTGCAGAAATCAGGAGAACTGCCGCCAATGTCCTCGCCATCAATAGCCAAAATAAATCCTTGATGGACGAACTCGCAGCGGCGCAAATCCGGGCTGATACATTGGAGCAGGAGAATCGCCAGGTCTCGAGTCAGACAACGCGATATTGGTTCTTGTCCGGAGCGCTGGTGCTGCTGGTTGGCATTATTCTGGGGATCTGGTTGCCGCGCATCCGGACGCAGCGCCGTTCCGGCTACGATCGGTTTTAATCAACGTCCGACTTTGTCGCCGGCAAGAAACATCCACGTCTCCACGACCGTATCCGGATTCAGTGAAATGCTTTCGATGCCCTGATCCAGTAGCCAGCGCGCGAAGTCCGGGTAATCGGACGGTCCTTGACCACAAATACCGATGTATTTTTTCTGTGCTTTGCACGCCGTAATCGCCATCGACAGCAAAGCTTTGACGGCATCGTCGCGCTCGTCAAAAGCGTCTGCAACCAATGCGGAATCACGATCCAGTCCCAATGTGAGCTGCGTCATGTCGTTGGAGCCGATCGACATGCCGTCAAAGTATTCGAGGTATTGATTCGCTAACAGGGCGTTTGTTGGCAACTCGCACATCATGATGACCTTCAGGCCGTCTTTACCGCGCTCCAATCCGTTCTCGGCCATCACGGCGATAACATCCCTGGCCTGCTTTACGGTACGAACAAACGGAATCATGACCTGTACGTTGGTTAGCCCCATCTCATTTCGCACGCGTTTGATTGCCTCGCATTCGAGGTCGAAGCATGGCCTGAAACTCTCGGCTACATATCGTGCCGCGCCCCGAAAACCAAGCATCGGATTTTCTTCATCGGGCTCGTAGGTGCGCCCGCCGATAAGATTGGCATACTCGTTCGACTTGAAGTCTGACATTCGCACGATGACAGGCTCCGGAGCGAATGCAGCGGCAATGGTCGCAACGCCTTCCGCAAGTTTGTCGACGAAGAAACTGACCGGATCGTCATACCCGGCCATCTGTTGGTCAACCGCAGCGCGCGTGCTGTCGTCAAGCGCATCATATTCAAGCAAGGCCTGTGGATGCACGCCTATCATTCGATTAATGATGAACTCGAGCCGTGCCAGGCCCACACCATGATTAGGAATGCCCGCGAAATCGAATGCGCGGTCTGGATTGCCTACGTTCATCATGATCTTCACAGGAATGTCGGGCAGCGAATCGAGTTCAATTTGTGTCTGTTCAAACTCAAGATTGCCCTCGTAAACCAGGCCTTCGTCGCCCTCAGCGCAACTGACGGTCACGTCAACGCCATCCTTGATTCTCTCAGTCGCGTCGCCACAGCCAACGACGGCCGGTATGCCTAGCTCTCGGGCGATAATGGCCGCATGGCAGGTTCTACCGCCTCTGTTCGTTACGATGGCAGAGGCGCGCTTCATGACCGGTTCCCAGTCGGGATCCGTCATGTCCGAGACCAGAACGTCGCCGGCCTGGACTCTGTCCATTTCTGACGCATTGCGGATGATCTTCGCCGTGCCAGCACCGATTTTCTGGCCGATGCTCCGACCTGTAACAATGACAGTGGACTGGGCCTTGAGCGTGTAGCGCTGTATTGTACGACCGCTACGACTTTGTACCGTTTCCGGCCGGGCCTGAAGAATGTACAGCTTGCCGTCAATACCGTCCTTGCCCCACTCGATATCCATCGGCCTTTGATAATGCTGCTCAATCGTCACGGCCATCTTCGCCAATTCGAGAACATCTTCATCGGTTAAGGAGAACTTCACACAATCTGTTTCTTCAACATCGACCGTGTCGACAGTTTTTCCGGGCTGCAGATTGTCACTGTAGATCATCTTGATCGCTTTGCTACCCAGGTTCTTACGCAAAATCGCCCGTTTGCCGGCGGCGAGAGCCGGCTTGTAGACATAGAATTCATCCGGATTGACCGCGCCTTGCACCACGGTTTCCCCCAATCCGTATGAGGCTGTTACGAATACAGCGTCTCTGAATCCTGATTCGGTGTCCAAGGTAAACATGACGCCTGAGGAGCCGACATCACTACGGACCATGGTCTGAATTCCTGCGGAAAGTGCGACCAAAGAGTGGTCAAAGCCCTGGTGAACCCGATAGGAAATTGCGCGATCATTGAATAACGATGCGAAAACCTGATGCATTGCTTCGACAACATTGGCGAGGCCACGAATATTAAGAAAGGTTTCCTGTTGGCCAGCGAATGAGGCGTCCGGTAAATCCTCCGCTGTGGCCGATGAGCGCACAGCGACCGTAATGTCTTTGCCGCCACTCATTTTATCCCATGCAGCGACGACATCGTCCATCAATTTTTGCGGCAACGGTGAGCCCATTATCCAAGCTCGTATTTGCGCGCCGGCCGATGCAAGAGCACCGATATCATCGACATCAAGCTTGTCGAGGAGGGCCTTTATACGCTCATCGAGGCCGTCATTTCTCAGGAACTCCCGGTACGCAGCGGCGGTTGTTGCAAAGCCACCGGGTACGGTTACCCCCAGATTGCTTAAATGACTGATCATCTCCCCGAGAGATGCATTTTTTCCCCCAACCACCTCAACATCGTCCATACCCAGCTTGTCGAGCGTGATGACAAAAGGCTCCAAGAATTACTCCCTTGTTTTCCGTGTCAGGAAATGCACAATCGAAAGGATGATAGAACGCACTGTATTTTTTCTTTCCGACCAAACCGGCGTCACCGCAGAGACGCTTGGACACAGTTTGCTTACACAGTTTTCAGCCAAGAAATTTCTGCACGTGACTTTGCCATTTATCAATACTGAAGACAAGGCAAGAGAGGCAGTGCGTACCATCAACTCGGTACAAAAGTCCGGCGCACCAAGGCCGATTGTTTTTTCGACGTTGGTACAGGGTGAATATCGAACGATACTGAAGGAATCCAACGGACTGTACCTGGATATTTTTGATGCATTTCTGGAGCCTCTGGCTGTCGAGTTACAGGAGAAGCCAAATTTTGAGCCCGGACGCGCGCATGGCATGAGCGATATCGAGGCTTATATGAAGCGCATTGAGGCGACCAACTATGCGCTCGCCAACGACGATGGCGGGGTTAGTCGAAATTACGACGTAGCAGATGTGATTTTGGTCGGCGTTTCGAGATCGGGAAAAACGCCAACCTGTCTTTACCTCGCGCTGCAATACGGGGTATATGCCGCTAATTATCCGTTAACGGATGAAGAGTTCGAATCCGGAAAATTGCCCGATTTTCTGCTGCAGCAAAAAGACAAGCTGTTTGGTCTGTCCATCGATCCCGACCGGTTGCGTCAAATTCGAAAAGAGCGTCGCCCAATGGGTAAGTATTCGTCAGTGCAGCAGGTGCGATATGAGCTTAGGGAGGCGGACAAGATTTTTCGGCGTTATGGGATTCCGCACGTCGATACAACCAGATTTTCGATCGAGGAAATATCGAGCAGAATCCTGAATAGTACAGGTGTTGAGCGCCGAGTTCGACCCTGATATTTTGATTCTCTGGCTGCTATATTCACAGCATGTTGCTCGACTCCCTATTGGTTCCCGAGACTATCGTCAAGCCGAAAAGCTTCGTTGGCTTAATGGCGTTATACGAAAGTAACTTTCTGCGATTGTTGCGAATTATCCCGGAGATTGACCGCGTCGATGGTTGCTTTCGGTCTCGCGTGGCGGGAGATTGTGACCTTTACGTCGAGGTCATCGAGACAAGTCGTTATACCGTCACATTGTCGATGACATACCACCTGGCGGCCGACAGTGGCCTGCTCGTCGATCCGGACATGATGGTTCGAGCGTATCTCGATGGCCGACAGGCAGAGGTTTTGGCGATTGGGGAGCAACAGCGACATGCAGCGCTGCGAAGGCTGGTATTCGAGCACCGAGAGGAACTGGACCGACGCTGGCGCTGCAATGTCATCCTCAATAAATGGCTCGAGTACCTCTCTGATCAGGGGCACCTGATCCTCGACTGCTAGCACTGCGGCTGGCTTTACCGTTAGCCGGGTAATCGGCTTGCCAAAACTGTCGATTCAGTCCGTGTTTCGCAACTGATCAATAGTCATTATTGGCCCTGATACGGGCGCCGGGCATCTGCCTGGCAATAATGGATTATGTAAAGCGAGACCGTTGTGACGAGTCTGACAGGGCTATTCAAACCGCAAACGGAAGAAACGCCAGACAACGACAAATTGGTCGATCTGTTTCGCAACCGTGCTGAGCTGAAGAAGGAGTTCGCGGCACTACGCACTGAAAAGTATCAATTGCAGGATCGCATCAAGCAACACGAAGGTGCAACGGCGCGAGTTCAGCAGAAGATGGACCATTTGGAAAGCCTGTTACTGGATCGTGATTGGGTCCACAACGTCGTCGCGTTTTACCAGCTGCGCCGCCTCGCGGCGCATTGCAGTGCGAAGCTCACGAGATTTTCCGAACAACTCAAACAACAGCGCGAACAACGCATTCAAAGCAAAGCAATGAGCGAATGGAATGCACAGCGTGATGTGCAGGTTGCTGAAATAGAACGGTTGATCAATGAGCGCCGTCTAAAGACACAATTACTGGAAGATCAGCTGCAGTCGGTACGCCATAAGTTCCTGACATTGAATGGCGTAGCGAAAATGTTTCGCGGGCGTAACCTGGAAGAGGAAATTGACGGCATAGTGAGGCAGATCGAGCTCAGTCAGGCAAAAGAAACTGACCTGCTCAGTACACTCGAGAATATTCAGAATGAAGCTCCCCCTGACCACCAGGGGCTGGATGATGCGACCAAGCGGTCGATCAATTTCATGATCCTGGCGTTCGTCCAGCAATTGTATTTGCACTTTGAGGACGACAATCTGGCCGCGATGGCGAAAGAAGCCAGTGAGAAGAGCGTGGGTGCCATCAATTATGGGACAAAATACGAGTGCGACGAGATTATAGAACGAATCGAAAAGCGCTGGGATTCACTGGAGAGCGTCACAGACTTCGCGGACATCATGCAAACAAGATCGAAGCTGATCGCTGATCACGCCAGGTTTCGAAGCGATACCGATGTTGTTCCGGTATCCAGTACAGTTGCGACCCTTTATGCAATTGACGCAAACGGGCTCGTAAGAGAGAAAGATGCCAACTTGCTCGGCGATAATTATTTCGGGGTTGCTAAGGCCCTGAGCCGCTAGTTGCCAGGCCTAGATGTCGCGTCGGTACATCTGCTTCTTATAGCGCGACAGCGTGTCGTCGGACACGCCCGGCAGCCGGGCATTCATTTCAAGCACGGGCCCGACGCTAGTATTACTATTGTCGTCATCGTCGCTAGATGTTGCGATGGGTTTCGCCGCAGTGCCAGCCATCGGTGGCGCAAGCGTAGCTTTCGTCAGATTCGATGCCGGTGAATTAGCTGCGCTGTCGCCTTCATTGAAAGCTTCCCTGATCGCCGCTTCCGCCCGAGGTGCAAGGAGACTCATAGACGAGGCTGGTACATCGTTGCTGACCTGCTGAGTAACCAGCGATGGAACGGGGATTTCCAAATTTGCTATTGCCACTTCACTACAGGGAATTCGGCTGCTCGTTGCAGCGAGCGCAGGAGCACAGAAAATGGCCGCCATCAGACAGATCGCAGCTGTCTTATGTTGGTACGGCGTGCTATGCCGATTTGCCATGAGCCCATCCTTCCGGTGTTGTAGCCGAGTATAACACCTCGAATAAGACACGCAAGTTAGCCGTTTCAGTGCGAAATTTGTGCCGTTTGTGCTGGCGTAGCGTTGAGTTCTCGCATCGTCGCCATGTCCGTTACGATTTTGGCCGCCTCGTCAAGTTGCACGTCAGGCAGGTCATCGACGTCAAGATCGTCAAGACTCTCGATAGGTTCAAGTTGCAATGCGATGCGCCGATCGTTTTCTCGTTGCAACGCGTCTGCAAGTTCCTGTGCTCTGGTCGCTCGACGTGTTTCCTTATTCAACGACAGCGTTTTTTGATCGCGAATTCGCTTGCCAGCCTCGATACGATCCATCTGGTACAGGAAATTTGGGTCGTCTTTCGATCGCTCGGCGTGATTGGCTGCCAGTAACTCAATTGTGCTATTTAGCGGTGCTCCGGCGGCAAACCGAGTTGTATCCACCGTGTCCCAGGGCAGGGCGTTTTCTCGAGCGCTCTCGCCGACAATCGCAGCGTCGATGTTCGACGGCAATTCAATGTCCGGATAAACACCCCGATGCTGGGTACTTGCGCCGGTCACTCGGTAGTATTTTCCTATGGTCAAAGTCAACTGCCCGAAGCCATGTTCGTCCTCAGTGCGGAAATACTGGTCCAGGGAATAGAGATTCTGCACCGTTCCCTTGCCAAACGTCTGCTGTCCGATGATGACGCCCCGAGCGTAGTCCTGAATCGCGCCCGCAAATATTTCCGAAGCTGATGCACTGAAGCGATCAACGAGGACCGCCATCGGGCCGTTGTAAGCGACGCGCGCAACCGGATCCGGATCGTCCAGTCGTTGCGGTGGACTGCGTTCGGTATCGACAGAGTTACGCAATTGGACGATCGGTCCATTATCAATAAAAAGGCCGGACAGCGCAGTGGCCTCGGTCAAATGTCCGCCGCCGTTGCCACGCATATCGATGACAAGACCATCAATTCCGTCTTCCTCAAGCTCACCGATGAGGCGTTTGACGTCGCGGGTGACACTAGTGAATTCGGTGTCGCCGCTATTTAACGCACGATAGTCTCGGTAGAAACCCGGAACTTCAATAACGCCGATAGACCACTCACGGCCTTCCCTGGGTACCTTGATGACCTGGCTTTTCGCTGCCTGTTCTTCCAGTTTGACAGCGCCACGGGTCAGCTCGATAATTTCCTTCGGACTGCCCGGCAAGGAATTCGCCGGTATGATCTGCAAGCGAACAATGGACTCAGTTGGACCGCGAATGAGATCGACGACATCGTCCAAACGCCATCCAATGACATCGGTGAATTCACCCTCAGGTCCCTGTGCGACGGCCGTTATTCTGTCATCACGTTTCAGTTTGCCGTCGAAATCGGCAGGTCCACCGCGAATGATATTTACAATCTGCACGAAATCGTCTTCCGTTTGCAGCGTTGCGCCGATGCCGACGTAGGACAAGCTCATTGCGATTCGATATTCGTCAGCGTTGCGCGGTGACAGGTAGCTCGAGTGCGGGTCAACGGCATGCGCGAACATATTCATGAATCGCTCAAAAACGTCGTCGTTGTTAACCTGATCAAGTCGTTTAATGAAGCCTTTGTAGCGTTTCGTAAGAACCTCGTGAATCTTTTCCCATGGCTCGTCCTCGAGAGCTAGTGACAGCGCGTCATTGATGACACGTTTTCTCCATATCTCATCGAGTTCCCGAGTATCCGCCGCCCAAGGCTGCTCCATTCGGTCAAATTCGTATTCTTCGTTCGTAGAATAGTCGGGCTCTGCTTCCAGTTGCGCGAGTGCGAAGTTTAGTCGCTCCCGCACACGGGTCTGATAGACCTCGAACATTTCGTAAACAGGATCCAGCGGTTTGCTTTTGACGATATCGTCCAGCTGGTAGCGATAGCGCTCGAAGTACTCGATGTCACTGGCGAGCAAGTACATGCGATTTCGATCCAGGTCTTCAAGGTAAATATCGAGAACTTTCGATGACAGGGCATCATCGACGGCGACGTGATTGTAGTGAGATTTCTGAATAAACTGCGCAACCAGTTCGGCAATATTTTCGTGCCTCTGTTCAGCAAAGAGAAACTGGTTGTCATCAATAGGAGAAGTGTTGCCGTCAGAATTGCTGAGAGCAGGTAACGACATCAACGCGAGCAGCAAAATTGCCAGTCCGCGATATTGGCGTTGTTCAAAAATCGTCAAGGGTTTCTCCATGTCAGTCAAAGACTGTGTTGCGATTCGTCCGATTCGGCTAGGCTAGATGGCCGGCGTCGTCTGTTCAAGGGCGCATTCGTCATTATTTCATTAAGTTTGCGGTTATTTTGACCAATATGGAAAAAAACCAATGCGCCCGTTGACCGCCATCACTCTAATTCTCCTCGGATCCTGCTTTGCCATCATGGTCAGTCTTACTGCCGTCATTGTCGTGGTACTCATACTCGGTGATGAGTATCCGCGCCTGCAGCACGAATTCGACCCTTTGCTTCGCAGCCTGATCACCTTCGTTGGTATGACAGCAATTTGTGCGTTGAGTTTCTACAGTCTCTTAAAAGATCACCGTTGGCGCTATTGGCTGCAGGCCGCTATGTGGACCGCTTTGATACTCACGGGCTGGAGCTATTGGCCGTAATTAAGAACTGAAGGGCGATGTGAGCGATCGTTTTCGCCGCCGCCGCATCCGTCCCTGCAATTCCTTACGGCGTTCATCGAGCCAGCTTTCACGACTGACTTTGGCGGAATGTCCCTGTTCCTGCTGCAAGCGATCCCGATAGCCACAGAAGTCACGGTACGCTTCAATCTCGTGCTTCAGCTCTCGAATAACAAGCTCGATCATTATGGCGTCGTCAAGGAAGCCAAGTCCTGGAATGTTGTCAGGAATCAGGTCTTCCGGTTCCGCGAAATAGGCCAATGCATTGAGTACACGGGCGGCCTCCTGATGCGGCAGACGCCACTCGATATCCGACAACATTTGGATTATCAGTCTGAGATTGCGCAGACGGTTGACGATGAATCCCGGCGCAGCTGACTCTTCGATATTGGCCAGCAACTCTTCTGCAGCTGCGACGATGTCTTCGGGAGGCAGGCGTGAAGCGGCCTGCCTCGCTTCCAGCATGATAAGCCGGAAGTGCTTCAGGTCGTTTTCGTCGAGCTCAAATGAGATTCGTAATGACAATCAACTGCTCCGCCTAGTTGAGCGGCGCAGATTACCATGAAGGAATTTCCGAAGGAATTTACTTTCTGAAGCGACTGCTCCAATTCCTGGACCGATCGAAGCCGCCGGTGTTGTAAGGGTCGATTCCAGTTTCCTCACCAGATTCAATGAGCGAATCGTCCAGAATCTTCAATGTCTCGTGCGTACCGGTGTCTTCACGGATGTACTTATTCCGAATCAGTACGTTCTTGCCAGGGCCACCGTCTTCGATTGTCGGTGAGCGCTCGCTGTCGTTCTTCACGAATTCTTTGCTGGTTTTCTGTACAGTCGTTCGTTTTCGGCGCGCAGCAGGGTGTGCGCCGGTACGTCGCAAGGGCTCCGGTGGCGTGGATTCGTCGGCTGAAAATCGCTCTTTCAACCAGTTCTTTAGTTTCTCCATCATTTCTGAGTGCCGTGGTCGCCTGTCTACGTGCGCGTGCAAAAAAA
>JALHUQ010000084.1 GCA_022866645.1 Woeseiaceae bacterium
ACTGAGGGGCCGGTAAACCCGTTTCCTGACGGCGGTAAATGGCTTGTTCCACAGCTGAATTGCGAGAATCCGGATGGTCACCATACTGGGCATCGGGCTGGCTGGATGATATGCGGGTAAATCGAAAATTGCCGGATGACGGTTTGGCGGCAATGGCTCCGAGATCGCAAGAGATAGAGTAAATTGGACTAGCGAATCAGATTACGCCACCCTCGTAGCGAGGTTTTTCGATGGCCGCTATTGGCCGTTCTGAGACGGTCGCGAGGAGGCCAACTGAGGGGCCGCTTCACATCGCATAGCAGCCGGTCGAAAAATCTGCGGTAAGATGACGGCTCGTAACCCGAAGCAGACGGTCACTTAATGCTCTTGTAAGCAATCTGATTGCCAAACATCGCGACTTGGATATCCCGAAATGAATAGAACAAGAATAATCTGGCCGCGGGCTATTGGCGAGTTCGTAATCATCGTCATGGGAGTACTCGCGGCTTTGGCGGTGGATGAATGGAGGGGTGAATACAACGACAGAAAGACCGAGGTCGATTACCTGAGCCGGATACGCGTAGATGTTGAGCGGGATATCGACGAGTTTTCGAGCCAGCTACAACTACTGCAAACTAAAGCCGGCTTCCTCCAAAGCCTGCTCGACAATACGATCGAATCTCAATTTTCAGAGAATCCACGTGCCCTGATGGAGGCTAAGGTGTATTCCTCTTTCAGAGGTTTGCCAGACACTGTTTCAACCACCTTCGATGAACTCAAGAGCACGGGTCGTCTAGCATTGATCCAGAATTTGGTGATACGCGACGCCATGTCAAAGTATTACTCGGGGTACGCGTCGATTACTGAGCGACTTTACCAAATGCCAATGGGGAACTACGGTCGGCTTGTTCTGGAAATCGTGCCGGGAGAAATCGCCAGAGAGTGGAGGCTGTCGAATAGCATTAGCAGGCCGGACGAGTTTCTTCAAAGTTTGAGGCTGTTGCAGAAGCACCCCGACCTTCTTGCCGCCGCAAACATCGAAATTACTTATGCGACTGCTTTGCAATTTTATGTGATTCAGTTTCGCGACCAGGCGAGAGAATTGCTCGATCTACTCAACAAGGAATAATTACCAAGTAACATCTTGACAGATCGGACAGTCACGCGCCGTGAACGTCTGTATATGGACTCCTCCTCATTGCAAGCAGACTTTTGATGACAGTCATGGCGCGACTGCGTACGTATATTCGGCCTCTGTAGTTGGCATACGTTGAATCGAATATTGATGCAGGACGAAATCCCAAGAACTACGCAAACCTACAACGCGCGATTCAAGAACGAGTTTTTGAGCATGAGTCCAAAGCGACGGTAGCGATCTACACCAACGACATTTACAGGAAGTTCCTGCGGCCGGACGCCAGCGAGCAAGCACTGGTGCGTGTTGCACGAACTGCGACGCTCGTGCTCGGCGTACTCAGCATCGGCATGGCTTATCTTGTGCCGAATGTGCTCGAGTTGATCCTCTACGCCTACACGTTCGGTGCTGCCGGTTTGTTCTTCCCCATGCTCGGCCTGTTGTTCTGGCCGGGGACGACAGCGAGCGGCGCCTGCTGGAGCATGCTCGGTGGCGGGTGCTCGGCCGTGTTGTGGGTTTTGCTGGACGAACCGTTCGGCGTGTCTTCGTCTTATCTCGGCTGGTTTGTCAGCCTGCCATTGATGGTTATCGTTTCGCTGGCGACTGATCACAGCGCGGAAGAGAACCTGGATATGTTCTATCCTACAACTATAGCGGCCACTCGCCGTGGTGAGTAGCAATATGACCTACCGTCTTCAGACCCTCTTGTTTCCTTTCCTCCTTAACGGCTGCGTTTCCTTGCCTGACATGGCCCCGCCGTTGAGTGCAGCGCAGATGCCGCATCGCGGGGATCTCGTGGCGGAGATTCGTCACGTTTTTGGCGACCCCCAGGTTCTCGACAGTGGCCGTTATCTAATTTATGACTGGACAACGGATCGTCAAATGGTGCTCGTTCCAGTCGGATATACCGGCCTGTCGGGCGCAACCGTCACTGCCGGGCATCGGTTCCGGATGCGAATCGTACTGGACGATACACAGCGAGTATCCAGCGTTGACTGTTCAATCGAAAAACTGGACAGCAGTCAGCTTAGCGAGCTCGGTTGCCTCGACCCGGCAGGAATGCGGGCCTTGGCCGGCCCCGCCGAGTGGCACGAACTGGCTGACATCGCCGGACTTGCCGATGTTCGGTTCTGGCATTCGGAGATGTCAGGGTCCAACACCAATATGGTGCTGTCACCCAACGGCAGCTTGTTGGCCGCTTCCGATGTACAAAACAGAACCTGGATCGTCGATCTCGAAAGCTTCACCCTGGTTGGCCACAGCGACAACACTCCGCCTGATTTCTGGTCACTAAAGGGTATCCCGGAACCGCGCGCCGCATTTACCGACGACGAGCAGCGGGTCGCAATCACGCAAGGGGACGTGATCTCACTCTTATTCCGGAGCGGTGATCGGTTCACACCCGAGGTACAGCTGACCGTGCACGATCTTAAGGTTGCAGCTTTTGATTGCTGCTCGGACGGACTCACAGGTCTGGGCGCTGGCCAGGCCTCCCGGATCACGCTTGGGGGCGAGACTCGGGACACCGTGGAGGGAGAAGGGCGCCTGAAGTTTGGCGTCTCCGGCGTGGCTGTAACAAGACGGAGCCCATCGGGCAGCTTACGTGTTGCTGCCCTGGATAGTGCCTCTCTCAAGCCTTCACCGCGTGCAATTTTTCGCGACAACAGCCATGAGAACCTCGTTCTCGATCCGCGCAATGATTTTGCGCGGCACAGTGCTCCTGCTAACTTCGAATTCTCGCGCGACGGCCGCTGGCTGGCACGCAACAGTTGCCGACACCTGGAGCTTTGGGACAGCTCGCAGCTGTTCGATCGGCTCTCCAATGAAAGCACCGAAGTAATCACTCCGGATGCGGCCATGGTTATGACTTTGTCGTCAGATCCCGGTTACGACGGTGGCTGCCACGGTCCGATCGCGTTTCACCCAGGCGGAAAGATGGTTGCGGCGGCGAGTAAAAAAGCTATCCACATCTGGCGGACTGAAGGAGGGACTCAGGAAATTCTGCTGGATTTCGAGGAGAGAGGTCATGGCCTGCACGTAGTAGCCATCGCATTTGATGCAACCCACCATCTTGTAGCTGTCGCGTCCGACTATCGCGGAACACTCTATGTAGCCCGCTGGAGCCTCCCTGATACCCTTTGAGCTAGTGCCTAGTGCTTGAATACTTCGCCACCCTTCATTACAAAACTCACATCTTCGAGCAGTTCGGTATTGGACTTGACCGTCCGCTCCTGGCCGATTGCAGACCCTCACAACTTCCCCAAAACAGACGTTTGAGCGGCGGGTTTCAGGAAAAGCGGCCGCTCAGCATGGGCGGAGAGAAAGGGTCAGAACTAGCCGCTCACCATCCTCCCCGCGACTTCGTCGAGGACCGATGAATCAACAACGGGTTCGTGGTTGGGCACTCCCAACAACAGGATCGGTTTCTTACCTAGTGAGCGTCAGATTGTCGAATCTGGTCACAACGTGGTCACGTGGTGGTCACAACGCCAATATGCAATTGCTCCAATACCACGTAACCCGTTAAAAAGATTGGCGCGCCCGACAGGATTCGAACCTGTGACCCCTGCCTTCGGAGGGCAGTACTCTATCCAGCTGAGCTACGGGCGCATTGGGAAAATCAGGTGCAGATTGTATCGCTCCTGTCGTTCAAGTTCGATCCCATTACTACTCTTGGTGCTCCACCTGTTCGCCAATTTTTTCTTGCCGCGACATCTTCACAATAACCGTCTCCGTGTCGCGAAGCTCTCTTTCCAGAGCCGGGTCGGTATTATCCCCGAGTGCGATCGCGATCTCGCGCAAGGCCTCCTCATGGCGGGCCTGCCCGGCGAGCGCCATCGCCAGGTTATTACGGGCCGCAGTGGACACCGGGTCGGACTTGAGCATCGCGCGGAAGTATCCTTCGGCCGAAACATTATCGCCCGCTGCGAGCAGCGTATTGCCGAGACCGAACAGCGCCACAGAGTTGTTGGGCCACTCCTGCAGGGCCGCGCGCCACGCCGCGACTGCTTCATCGTTGCGACCGGCACTCTCCAGCGCGGCAACCGCCTTCAGATATCTCAGCTGGTCCACGCCGGTCGGCAATTCATTTGGCCGCAGTACAACAAACCCCCAGAAGTTGCTGCGACGCCATGTCCGCAGAAATGTCGTCAACGACGTTAGCCTGCGCTGGTCGACGCCAGAACGGAGTATGACCACTTCGCGGTCGGTATCGATGCCGACTACGACGGCAAAATGCCAACGCGGTATCGCAGCAATCCCGAGATTTTGCAGCACGACTACCGGCCGACCGGCTGACAACTCCTCCCACAAGACCCGGACCGCCCCGTCGATAACATACGGAACCCGGCCTGACATTCTGGTCGCTGCCAGCATCTCGACTTGCAGGCTGCCCTGCCTGCCGGGCAAATACACGCGATCGACCAGGTCCTCTAAATCCACCGTGGCACCGCTGCTGCTCAATGCCATTGCAAGCGCTGCGGGCCCGCATTGATATTGTTGTTGTGGGAAGAACGGTGTTTGGCTGAGTTCGACCGACGACTGCCCGACCTCCAGTTCGCCAACTTGAGGCGGAATCGATGCACATCCCGGGAGGAAAACCAGAAGAGCTGGCGAAAGCCAGCCCCTGAAAAACCGGCGTTTGTTCAGGCGATGCTTCGCGTCAGATGCTCTTGAAGATGTCGGTTACGCCCACGAGTTCGAGTATCAGCAGCACGAGAAATACGGTACCGATAATAGCCAGTGCGTCGCCGCCGGCAATTTGCCGGTCCATCTCCGTCTCGAGCATCAGCAACTCCGAGTTGCTCAGGCCCTGGATACGCTCAGCAACGAGCGCCTTGTCGACGCCGAGCACTTCGAGCTGCTGCGCAACCTTGCCAGAAGCCAGCATAACGTCGAATCGGGCAAGGCTCGCCGCGCGAGACTCCTGGTCGACCATATAGCCCGTTTCTATGACGCCGGCGTAAGACACGGGAGTAAAACCGGCGCAGACAATTGCAATAGAAATTAGGTGCAGTAGCGTTGTACGAAAACGAACGAATTTCATCGCGTGATTTCCTTTTAAATTGGGTCGCCTGCTTACTATACCAGCAACCCTGCCTTCGGAGGGCAGTACTCTATCCAGCTGAGCTACGGGCGCTGATTTACGTCGTGCATTATCGCATTGATATCGGACAAGTCACTACCAGCGACTAAAGTCGTAGCGCGCCGTCGACATCAATGCAGCGACC
>JALHUQ010000085.1 GCA_022866645.1 Woeseiaceae bacterium
ACGGGCTCTCGGCAGAGCAAAAACAAATATCGCCGAAGTATTTCTATGACGAGCGCGGTTCACAGTTGTTCGATGAGATTACCCGACTGCCGGAATATTACCTGACGAATACTGAACTCGACATCATGCGGGACAACATCGCTGAGATCGTGGCAATGGTTGGCCGGCAGGCGAGCCTGATCGAATTTGGCAGCGGCTCGAGTCTCAAAACACGCGTACTGTTGGAACATCTGTCGGAGCTCGCGGCCTACGTACCGGTCGACATTTCGGAGGAACACTTACATGCGTCGGCAGACGAGATTCGCAGCGATTTTCCGCACGTTGACGTGTTGCCCGTCGTCGCGGACTTCACAAAGAATTTCCGATTGCCCACTCCGATGGTGATGCCGGTCCGCAACGTCGTGTATTTCCCTGGATCAACGATCGGCAATTTCGAACACGACATGGCGATGGAGTTGCTGCGCGTGATGTATCACGAGGCCGGGAAAAACGGCGCCTTGCTAATCGGCGTGGATCTGCAGAAAGACCCTCAAATCATAGAGAATGCGTACAACGACTCAGCCGGCGTAACGGCGAAGTTCAACCTCAATATGTTGCGGCACCTGAACCAAAGCTATGGCGCAAATTTCGATGTCAGTGAATTCGAACACAGCGCCAACTATGACCCCGACGAAGGACGCGTAGTCATCGAACTGATCAGCAAGAAGGATCAGACATTCGAGTTTGCCGAGCAAGAATTCGGCATCGCCAACGGCGAAGCAATACTCACCGAGTACTCACACAAATACACCCTCGACGGATTCGCAGCGATGGCCGAAGCGGCGGGCTTTATTGTTGCGGAAGTCTGGACCGACGACGCCCAACTGTTCAGCGTCCAGTTCCTGACCCGTTCGTAGAGTTAAGGTGACAGTGACCTTAACCAGGGAGTTAAGGTCACTGTCACCTTAACTCGTTGGGGGGATGAATTCTTTCGGGGCTGCCGAGCCTTCGCCGAAAAAGAACTTCTCCATCTCGGTTTCCAGAAGCTTGCGTGCTTCAGGCTCAATTGGCGTCAGTCGGTACTCATTGATTAGCATCGTTTGGTGTCCTAACCACTTTTGCCAGGCCTCCTTCGACACGTTGGCGTAGACACGTTGCCCAAGGTCACCGGGGTAGGGCAAATAGTCGAGGCCCTCAGCCTCCTTGCCCAGCAGGACACAGTTAATGGTGCGCGACATTTCCACTCTTCCTTAATTGATTGATCAGTTTTTTCACAGGTGCCGCCAATCCGCCGGGCGGTTCGTCATCAAGTTTGTACCAGATTCGGGCGTCCGCGTCGGCAACATTAGCAACGCGTGATTGTATGCGCACCACTATCGGCTGTATGTCGAGATCAAAATGACTGAAGCTGTGCCGCAGAACGTCCCAGGGCTGCAATTCTGTCGCGGCGCTATCGAGCACGTCTTCACACCATTCACCGACTGAGCGCTCATCCAACTCCGGGAGACTCCACAGTCCGCCCCAGATTCCCGCCTCAGGTCGGCGCTCAAGATAGACCTGGCCGTTTGCGCTCGCCAGAATCATTGTCGTCGTACGTAAGGGTTTGACCGTCCTTGGTTTTCGTCCGGGATAGCTCGTGACACTGTTCGCTCGAAATGCCGCACAGTCGGCACTGACCGGGCATTGCTCGCACACGGGCTTGCTGCGCGTGCAGAGTGTGGCGCCAAGATCCATGATCGCTTGCGTGTACTTCGCAGCACTCTTCTCTGGCGTATGTTGTTCGGCGATCTGCCAAAGTTTGTCCGCCACACCACACGTTCCTGGCCAACCGGCAATCGCCTCGTGTCTTGCAAGAACTCGCTTTACATTGCCGTCGAGTATTGCGTGCCGCTGGCCGAGCGCCAGCGAAAGTATCGCGCCGGCTGTTGAGCGGCCAACACCGGGTAACGCGACGACGTTATCGATGGAATCAGGAAACTGGCCGCCGAATTCATCGCACAGGACTCGCGCCGCCTTATGCAGATTCCGCGCGCGCGCGTAGTAGCCCAGCCCCGACCAGTGCGAAAGTACCTCGTCCTGCTGTGCTGAGGCGAGCA
Organism: Woeseiaceae bacterium; assembly: GCA_022866645.1. Lineage (GTDB taxonomy): Bacteria > Pseudomonadota > Gammaproteobacteria > Steroidobacterales > Woeseiaceae > UBA1847. Next base: position 2,076 of record JALHUQ010000085.1, read on the forward strand.
CCGATACGTCGGGGAAGCGCTCGATGAATCGATTGAAATACGGAATCACCGTCTGCACCTGCGTCTGCTGCAGCATGATTTCCGAAACCCAGACCCGGTATGCGGTCACGTCCTGCTGCCAAGGCAAGTCCTTGCGGCCGTGGTCGTCGAACCACGCGAGCAGACGCGTCGCGAAATCACTCATGACCAATTGCTCGAGCGATCACCTCGATTCTGTCGACGGCGCGACCGCCGTTATTCTTCAGTTTGCGTTTGATCAGGTAGGGGCCTATGCCGGGTGGTATCCAGAATTTTGGGCGCATCGACAAGTCATAGGTAACGACAGTGCCGCCGTTAAGGGCTGCGAAACGCCAACTCTCATTACTAAAGTAAAAATCGCTGGTTTCGGGGTTCGCGAAAGCACGCAGCACGGTGTTGAGCTCGGACTCTATGTAGCCCTGTCGCTCAAAAGATTGGCAAAAGAAAAGCACGCAACCTTTGTTGCGAATGTAGAACTGTGCGCGACCGAGTTCGTCGGGCTCCATGTCGCGCGCCTCCACGATGGCGCTGGAAAATCTCGTCGCGTAATCCCAATCCTGATAAACCTCGAAGATCTGTTCGACAGTTGCGTCGAACCAGACATCCGAAGTCATCGTGTAAGTGCCTTCGTCGCTTGCAACCTGGATGCTCAGAATCTCGGCCGACTGTGCGGTCGTAGAAACAACTACCGCCAGGAAACAAAAATAGCGACAACGAATCGTCAATCGAACAGGCCTTTCAGCTTGTCCTTGAGTTTGTCCTTGATTTCGTCTTCCACTTGTTTGCGCAATAGTTTTTCGAGGTCCGGCTTAACACTGGGCGACGCGAGCGGTCCAGTGATTTTCAAGGGTATGACCGCCTCCGTAAATTCCTCCAGCTCTTCCGGTGTTGCATTCTTCTGAAATTCAGGACGATCGAAGATTCTTGCGCTCACACCGTAGTCGACCGTTCCCGCCGGAATATCAACTTTGCCACCACCGGTCAATTGCATGAAGGGCAGCTCCGCGAACAAGTCGTCGCTGCGCATGATGCCGTCAGTCACCACAGCGGTCATGCGCACGGCGCTGAAGTCCGTCTTCGCAGGCAACACAGCCTCGGGAGGCGGCTCGCCTTTCAGCATGGCACGCGCGCGCCGTATCTCGTACCAGATATCGGTCCCGGTGTAAGAGCCGTCGCGCAATTCCATCGCCATATTGCCTGCAAGGTTGCGCTGGATCGCCATCAGGTCAGAGCCCTTGCCCGTCAGTACGAAAGATCCTTCAATGGTTCCGGTCACATTTTCCTGATCGAACATAGCCTTCGCCAGCCGCGCCAAATTGACGTCCGCTATTTTTTCGTTCATGGACAGGGTCGGAGCAGCACCGGCGACATCGATTCGCACGTCGCCCGAATAATTGCCACCAAAGAAATCAGAGGCGATCGGGAAGATTCGCATCCTGCCGTTGCTGGAGTTCAGGCCAACGTCGATGTTTTCGAAAACTATGTTGCCCAATGACGCTCTCGCCAATTTGATCTTGCCGCGCGCGTTGAGTGGCTTGATGAGGTCCACCGGAATGACGATCGGCGCGGCCCCGGCATCAGCGCCACCACCACCCTCGCTCGGTGGCTCCATGTAACGTGCCAGATCGATCGAGTCTCCAGTCAGGTCGAACTGATACGAACCCGCATCGCTGCTGGGAATGGACAGCGCCCCGGTAAACGTCGTGGCATCCAGTTTGATAGTGACGTCAGTCAGATCGATCGCAGTCGCCGTCATTTCTGCAGTCGCAACGACAACAACACGACTCAGTGCGGACGGATCCGCAGTTTCCGGCGGCGTGATGTCAAAAAGCTGCATCAGTGTCCGTGGAGAAAATGCGTCAATCGCGATGCTGGCTTTTGGCGTAATGCTGTTTTCATAAGAAAATGGCTGGACGTCCGCCACGATGTGCATGTCGAGCATCGACAAATCGACGGTTTGCATCGACACTTGATAATCGTTGGTCGAGACTTCGATACCATCCGTCTGCAGCTTGAATGTTGTCGGAATCGACGCGACGCCCTCGATCGAGCCATCAATAGACAGGCCGTCAAAGCGCAGCACGCCGCTCTCCATATCAAAGGCGGGCGCGGTTTTGAGCGTCAAAGCCCCGCTCAGGCCGCCAGGCTGCATATCAAATCGCAGCTCGGCGCTAAGAGGCACAGTCGAACCATCGCCTCGCAATCGACCAACACTAAGGTTCATCCCATCCAGGACGATGGTCTCGCCGGCCTCCTCGTCCGTGTACCGAATCATCGCGTCAACAATCTCGATGGAGTTCACGTCGATGCTTCCGTCCGACTCATCTGAAGCGTTGTCGTCAGTACT
>JALHUQ010000086.1 GCA_022866645.1 Woeseiaceae bacterium
AGAAACGCCGAAGGACACAACGCAAGGAAAAAGCGAGACCTTCAGCGAACTGCAGCCGAAGGCTAGCCTCGCCTATAACTTCCACGAGGGATTGCTCGGTTACGTGACTGTTGGCAAAGGTTACCGCGCAGGTGGCTTCAACAACCTTGCACCAGGAAGCAATTTCATGCCCGGTTTCGATAAGGAATCGCTCATCAGTTACGAGACAGGCCTGAAGGGCACCGCTTTCGGTGGACGCATGCGTGGCGGCTTGTCGCTGTTTCTAATCGACTATGACGACCAACAATACTTTTTGTTCGACCAGACGGGCACGCAGGCAAACATCAACGTCAAGAAAAGCGAGATCGCCGGCGGCGAACTTGAGATCACCGCACTACCAATCGATTCTCTGCAACTGAATTTCGCCGTGGGCTTTACTGACAGCGAGATCAAGGAGTACGAGGACATCCCCGGAGTATTGGTCCCGGCGAGTGAAATTATCGGCCGCGAAGTGCCGGGCGCTCCGATTTGGACTTTGAATCTGTCGGCACAGCACACGAAAACACTAAGCAATGATCTACGACTTGTCAGCCGCATCGATTATGAACATCGTGGCAAAACCTACTGGACACTCGATAACCTCGACACCCAACCTGCCTACGACCTGACAAACCTGAGCGTCGCTCTGGAAAAAGAGCGCTGGTCAACCAGGCTGTACGTAGAGAACGTGTTCGACGAGGACTATATCGAGTGGTTTTTCGCCGCGCGATTTATCGGATTACCAGCCGATATCGCATGGCCGAGCAAGCCGAGGCAAGTGGGTCTGGAGTTTTCAATCCGATATTAAAGTTCTGTAATGATCAGGACTTGCTGCTTAGTCTCGAATAAGCGGCCAAAACAACTGCCGCGCTGCACTGACGGGCTGCAGGTTTTCCACGCCATACTTCTCCGGATAGCGGCGTGTTATTCGAGCAGTGCCGAATAGCACGTCCCAGAAGAACAGCAGGTTTCCGTAATTGCCTTTGTAGTGCGTAACACCGTCTGCGAGGTGTCGGCCATGATGTGCCGAGTGGGTAGACGGCGTGGAGATGACTCGCTCAACGACCCACATGAGCGGCGACAACCATGCGCGCCGGTATAAGGGCCTGTCCCATTTGAGATCGGAATGCGCTCCGCAAATAACCAGCAACTTCACAACGATGTAATACGCATAGACCGTGCCCAGACCGAAATAGATCAGCGCACCGGAAAACCAGATCCCGGGCATCAAAAGGTAGTAGAAAAGATTGTTGCGATAGACGATCCGGATACTCATGTATTCCGCGTCATGGTGTGGGCGGTGCAACTCATAGAGCCACTTGACGTTGTGCGTAAGGCGATGCTGCCAGTACTGCATCATGTCATCAAAGATGAGGAACAGGCCTATCTGAGCCAGTACCGGCCAATTCGCGAGACTGTTCTGTTGTGCCGGAAACAGAGCCGCAGCCAGCAATCCACCGCAAAGCAGCACGAACGGCTGCGTGAATATCAACAGGATCAATGAGCTGACCGCTTCGACAATGCCATCTTTTCGCTGCTGGCCGGCCTTGTGAAAGAGATCGGTGCGAAGAAATTCCGCCGTCGCAAACACCGCGAATATCAGCAGGATGGCGATGATTTCCGGTTTCATCAGTAACACTCTGTCATCGGTAGCCAACCGACAGTACCCTATTTCCCTGTTAGGATTAAATCATTAATTTCGAAACCCATGTTCTTATCAGGTACCCGTGTTAACTAATCGTAAACGCAGCCTGTTCGCTGTCATTGTATCGATGGTCGTCGTCAATCTGGTCTATGGGCTGACCTTGCCATTGTTGTCGATCGTGCTCGATTCTCAGGGAATCAGCAAAACCGTTATCGGTCTGAGTATCGTCGCTCAGGCGAGCGCCGGCGTCTTGCTTGCGCCGCTAATTCCGCGGCTGATTATTCGTGCCGGTGCGGCTCGAGTGATGCAAGGTGCCGCCCTGCTCGCCGCCGGAACTTTGATAGCTCTGGGATTGTTTCAGGATGTGTACCTGTGGTTCCCTTTACGATTTCTCCTGGGCGCGTCGGCGGCAATGCTGTGGTCAGCCAGTGAATCCGTCATCAACGAACTTGCCGCGGAAAACTGGCGTGGGCGGATCATCGGTATTTACGGATCCGCCGGAGCAGCGGGGTTCGCACTCGGTCCGCTCGTCCTGCTCGTCACTGGAACTAACGGTCTCCTGCCGTTTGTTGTAACCGCGATATTTGTCGTCGCCGCCAGCCTGCCGCTGTTCTGGTTGGGCCGCGAGGCCAAAGCCGATGGCGGTGATCTGCATGTGAGCTTGCGTCGAATCTTCAGGCTCGTCCCGCACATCATGCTTCTGAACTTCTCGTACGCCGCGGCCGTCGAGTCATTCATCGCGTTCTTTCCACTGTTTGGCATTCATATTGGACTTGGGGAGGCCCGCAGCCTGTCGCTGCTGACGACCTTTGCGTTGGGCGGCGTGGTCTTGTTGTTGCCACTGGGCTGGCTGGCCGATCACATGCAGCGACACAAATTATTGCTCGCATGCATCGTCTTCACGATCATCGGCTTTTTTATCCTGCCCGAGCTGGTTTCGCACAGCGTTGGCGGACCGGCATTCGCGTTCGTGTTGGGAGGTGTGGAAGGCATGATCTACACGCTCGGCATGGTCCTCCTCGGGCAGAGATTTCGGGGCACTGAACTCGCTGCGGCAACCGTTTTGTACACCGGCATGTGGGGCGCCGGAACCATGATCGGCCCGTTGATTGTCGGCGCGAGTATGGATGTGCTGGGCGACCAGTCCATGCCATATTTGATCGCGATGATTTACGTCATCTATTTGCCAGTTTTCTTAATCGCCAGACGCCGACAATCCAGAATCTGGCCAGTTAAATCTTAAGGCCTGCCGCACTCGAAGTCGTCCTCACCCACAGCCTTACACTGAGGTGGAAACCCCCGCGCCTGCCAATATTCGTACACGCCCGACTCACGAATGACCTTCTTGAAGTAAGGCGTACGACGAAATTCTTCAGCGTCCGGATGCCATGCTTCATACACCGCGTCCCTCGGATTAGTGGCCATTTCCTCGTACGCATGAAACGTCAAGAATAACGATGGCAAGGGCCACAAATTTACTCCGTTACCGGCCTGCCGTTCCCAATCCTTCAGCCGTGCGTATCCGGCACTGTTGTCTGCATTTGGATTTTCGATTGCCCGTATCCACTCGATCAGGGGTGCGCCGACCCGTGCCAATTTTCCGTCCGCGATGTTCAAAGCGAGATAGCGATGGCCGGTGCGCACGTAGGTAGACACGAAATCAGTGCTAATGGAATTGAAGTTGTGCTCAAGCGTTTCGTTGTGCAGCTTGAGTGCTATCTCTGTCTCGCCCTTTTGCAGGTACACAAGCGCCATATGTTGTTTGCAATTATCGTAACCCGGGTCGAGCTCCAGACACTGCTGAAGAGCGGCAATACTCTCGTCCAAAAAGCCGTTCGCATACAGGCGCAAGCCCAGCCATAACCACGCGGTCGTGTTCTTGGGGTCTTTCTCCAGCGACCTGTTCAAATAATCCATAGCGCTGACCATGTCGAGGTCAACATCAGACGCCAATGAACCCAACACTGCCAGTGGCATCGACAATTCGGGGTTCAGCAACAGAGCTTTCTCCGCAGCCTCTTTTGCGGATTTTCCATGATCGATGCCATCGAAAGCGAGCCAGTCGTCGGCAACCGTTTCAACCGCGGCCAGACCCTCCCATGCTCGCGCAAAATTCGGGTCCAGTTCGATCGCCTTTCGAAACAAACGAATACTCTCTGGCAAATCCTGGCGCTTGATGAATAGCTCCCTCGCCGCGAGATACATTTCATAGGCATCGAGGTTCTCGGTTGCTGCTTCAACAGTAACGACCTTGTTGCCGCCCATTCCGAGCTTGCCCGTTAACGCGTCAACAATCGCGTTAGCGATCTCGTCCTGGATCGCGAAGATGTCGACGAGCTCGCGATCGAAGTTTTCAGACCACAAATGTCGGTCAGTGCCGGCCTCAATAAGCTGTGCGGTAATGCGGATGCGATCGCCATCCTTGCGCACACTGCCCTCAAGTACGTGGCCGACATTGAGCGCCTTCGAAATCTCGGGGATCCCCAATGTTGAACCGCGGTAGGCAAATGACGACGTACGGGAGGCAACACGCAAGTCGTCAACGCGGACGAGCAGGTTCAAAAGCTCCTCGGACAGGCCATCGGTAAAATACTGCTGATCCTGACCCTGGCTCAAATCCGCAAATGGCAAAACAGCAATAGATTGATCATCGGTCACCGGTGTCACTTCGGCAGCAGCATCAACCACTGCGAGCTCGTCGGTGACGGACGCTTCCGGAATCAGTCGATCAGCGACCAGACCCGCGATGGCGAGCACCAACAAAACAATGATGAGTGTGTTGATCTTCTTGCCGGTATCCGGCGTGACGGACTGCGAACGATCGATGTCGACTTCACGTTTGAGGCCGTCGGGAGTCATCTCGTAGACCCAGGAAAAAATCAGAACCGGAAAGAACCCCAGCATCAGCAACATGATGACGAGCGAACCCGCAAACTCCGGCACCGGCATCAGCGACGACAGCACATCGGTAAACTGCATTAGCAACCATGCGGCCACCAGATACAGCACACCTACCCGGAATACGTTACGACGCTTAAGCTCTTGAATTAAAGACATTTGAGTCCTGAGTAGCGGCAAGTTGTTGTTGTTATTAATTTTTCTTGCGGGATTCTCGCATAAACGGGTCTGTCAGCGCGAGTACTGTAGAATACGGCAACATGACAGACTCAACAGACAAGCCCATACCCCTACTTCTGTGGCCCTTCTACGCGATCTGGCGCTTGCTGACCTTTATCCTGAGTGTCGTCGGTCGCCTGCTTTGTTCGATTTTAGGTATAGCACTCATGGTTGCCGGCGTCATAATTACCATGAGTGTTGTTGGGGCGCCGTTAGGGATTCCGCTGGCGTCGCTTGGGTTCTTGCTTTTGATTCGGGCGCTGTTCTGAGTACCGATCTGTATTGTGGCAACTCGGTTCAGCAGCCATTCACGATTGTTATTAGACAATAACCGTGCGCATCAAAAAACTGTGACCTGCAACACGATTCTGTTTGTGGGCGCGACTAGCATGCGCGCTACTTGGGCAACAACTGGAGAACACAATGTTTCGTTCATCATTAGTACTACTGCTACTCGTGTCAGCGGCTTCGGCCAGCGCGGAAGGCTTTGACTACAACTATATTCAGCTCAACTACGGCACTATCGAATTCGACGATGTCAACGTCGATGGCGACGGCGTTGGCTTGTCCAGATCCTTCGCTATTAATCCGGACTGGCATGTGTTCGGCGCCTACCAGGCCGCGGGCCTCGATTTCGGTATTGATGCCACAACATTTGGCGCCGGCATCGGATACAACACGGAGCTGTCACCGGTCCTTGACGCGTACGCTCGATTTTCCTATCAGTACGTC
>JALHUQ010000087.1 GCA_022866645.1 Woeseiaceae bacterium
AGCACAGCTTCCGGAAGGTAGCCCTGCTCGCGGTACTCCCGAATATCGACGGCTCCGTGACGCTTAGAGAGCTTGGCACCATCAGGTCCGAGTATCATTGGTAAGTGAGCATAGACCGGTGGTTGAGTCCCGAGCGCGTGCAGCATGTTCATTTGTCGCGGCGTATTGTTGAGATGATCGTCACCGCGAATCACATGTGTGATGTTCATGTCGAAGTCGTCGATAATGACCGTAAAATTGTAGGTCGGGGTGCCGTCTGAACGCGCAATGATCAGGTCATCTAGCTGCGCATTATCGAAAACCACCCTGCCCCGCACACAGTCATTGACGACGACCTCGCCATCCAGCGGATTCTTGAATCGCACAACAGGATCGACGCCCTCACGCGGTTCAGTTCGGTCACGACAACGACCATCGTAGCGGACTCGCTCTCCAGCCGACATTTGTTGCTCGCGGAGCGCGTCCACTTCTTCCCGACTGCAATAGCAGTGGTAGGCTTTGCCCTCTTCCAGCCAATGATTAGAGACTTATAAGTCCATTCTCGGATCAAATTGAGACGAGTCGAGACACAATGATTAACTGCGCCACAGACACCACCGTTGCAGACAAATGAGCAAACCTAACCAATTACTGATTCACGCGCTCGCGATTCACACGGAGAAACCGGGTACGGTTCATGCGCGAGCCACGGTGCGCCTTGGCGTACCCAGTCCTGGCGATCGAGTAAGGTTCGAGGGCACGGACCGAGTGATGCGCGAACTCAAAATTGTCGACATCAAGCAATCGAATCGCCTCTCAACCCTCGGGCTAATCGGCTCTGAGGAAGACCTGCGACACCTGGTGGGTGGTACCTATCTATATGGCGCGGAAGACTGAAATTAAGTCAGTCAGCCGCCGCCGGTTAATTCCCAACCAGATTCGGTTATCTTATTTGCGAAGAGCCATAGAGGAATAGCAAGGATCGTATGGATATGGATAGAAAAAAGCAGCTGACTGCAAGAATTGAGCCTTTCGATTCATTTTGGGAGGCGCCGGACGATATTGACAAAGGATATCGGACGTTCGGAATGTTTTACGATGACAACTACTCCCAATATTTCCCGAACGACAAGAACGCCAATATACTCTGTGTGAGCTGCGGCCCTGGCTACCTCGTGAAATTGCTGCCAGACCTTGGATACACCAATGTTGAGGGGATTGATTCGTTTCCCGACAAAATTGCCTACGCGAGTAACAGGAGCCTGAATTGCGATGTCGCATTCGACTTTCTGGCCGAAAGTAGTGACTCAAGTTATGACATGATTTTCTGCGAGCAGGAACTCAATCACCTGCCAAAGAACGAAATACTCGAATTCTTGTCGCTCTGCAAGAACAAGATCCGGCCCCACGGTCGGTTCAATTGTTTCGCGTTAAATGGCGCAAATCTAATCACCGGAGCAGAAGCGCTAGCGCAAAATTTCGACCACCAGAACACGTTCACAGAATACTCACTAAATCAGGTACTTGAGCATGTGGGATTCGTTTACTATAGAGGTTTTCGGCCTGAACCTTTGTGTGTTCTACAAGAATTCGGCTAATTATGTCGCCATGTTCCCAGGTTGGGCGTTCTCGAAATTCTTTAGAGAAACTTACATTCTTTACGGCAAAAGGAATAAGATAATTGCGAAGAAACTTGCTGCTTCCGCACGGGTCAGTGAAGCTTGAAATGATAGTTATTGACCACAGCACACTGCGTCTCATTAATTCCAGTTGGGTGACATCATGAAATCCAATGCGGATGAATTGGATTTCATTGCTCGGGTTATTTGGTATCTTGAGTCGCAGACAAACAGGCCCGAAGATTGCCTACCAAATGAGCAAGAACCACCACTGATCCTGAGCAATGATGAACAAATCGCAGTTCGCGCTACTCTCGTCGCACACGAGTCAATGCGCATGTCTCCCTACAGGACCGGTCGTTTGCAGATTGGCGTAGTGCTTCTACTGATGAAGATGCGAGATAAAGCCGAACTACTTCATCAGCGCGGTTTCTGGGCAGGCGAGTCGCTTCATGATTTGGCGAAGGTTCTGGCGTTCGGAGTCCGCGCACTACCTCGACGCGTTATACCCTGGCTGTCCATGCAGGCCGTCAAAAGAAAGCCCGCAATAACGCTGTCTGAAAATCTCAGGCAGCAAATTTACAAAAAGGCCCTGCCGTTGCATCCTTTGCTGCGATGTGTGAGTGACTTGCCCCAGAACAGAGACGGACGTGCTTTTGAAGTCGACGCGGAACGCCATATTGTCGTTGGTTCCGTAATCGGGTTCGATGCTTTGCGCTGCGCGGATGGCTTCACGATTCTTGAATCGAACACTGGCGTCGGATTACCCATACATTCGGTAACGAAAAACAATGTTAATCCTTTCGTTGAAGGTATATTTGGATTTGCCGAAGAACATCAATTTCGAAATGTCGTGGTTTTCTATAATGGTCGTGGCCTGGAAGGTCGCCAGGATGAACAGTATGCAGAAGCGGCTTCGCGGTTCGGCATTTCATTGAAGATCATTGAACCGGACTGCGCGACATCGGGCGCGAGGCCTCGGTCTTCGTTCATACCGGAATTTAGTCAAAGGGATACGGTGTGCGTGCGAATTAGAGATTTCCCTACGTGGCCGGATTTCCTGATGAGCAACAAAGTGAGTGTCCAGGACACATTGCAGTCTTTTCTAACCAGGAATGCTAAAGCAACGTTGAGAGTTCCAGACACCACTGCGGGCTGGCGTGACCGCATTGAATGGGACAGCGGCAGATATCCAAACTTGGTTGAGAAGATGGGAGATGCCGGCGGAGGGCTCGGCGTAACTTTCTACAAGGCCCGCAACTGGGATCACGCGAAAGAACTGATGCGTGCGCGCAGGCAACGACCTTTCAGTCGAATTGGTGGCATGCACGGAGAATTTACCCGGCGCACCCAATCACCTGAAGTGATGTTGCAGCCGTTTAATAGAGCCGTATTGTCACAGGACGATCGGCTGGCAATATACAGGATCAACGTATTGATAACGCCTGTAGGGAACAAAATGCTCTCTGTGGACAAATATGTAGGCGCGGCACCAGTGCCCGAATCACTGCCATACGGCATAGTACAGAATCCGGTTCCCTATCTTGTCAATGGAGACCTTGGCGCAACTGAGCAGCACCCCGACGAGTCGGAGTTTGTTGAGCTAGAGTCTGTTGCTGATACTTTGGGCGAAGCGATGGCAAGCTTGATGAATGCGCATTTTTTGATTACCAGGCGCGGCGACACTCGAGCCTCTGGCTAGAGCGCTAAGCCTCGTAGGTATCATAATAGAATCGTATGCTGACTAGACTGCTGAAATCGCCGTCCGTTAGAGCGGCGGTCGTGTATGGAATCGGCGGACTCGGTTTTGCGATCGGCAATATGCTGCTGGCCAAAGCACTACCAACGAAAGAGTTCGCTTTGGTCGCACTGGTTATCGCGGTTGCGCAGTTAACTTCTACAGTCGGACCGCTTGGCGTTGATACTCTTGTAATTCGCTATTCGATAAATCTGGACTTGCGTTTTTTGGCCCGCGTTCTTGTATCTTCTACAGCTGTAGCTGCAGTCTCAAGTTTGATTGCCTGGTCGGTCTATGGCTTTTCGACATCGCTACTTCTGATTACGTTTGTAATTTGCGTAATGTCAAGTGCCAATAATGTCGGCGCGTCCATATTTCAAAGCCGCGGAAAATTTCTTGAAGCGTTGGCACTTACTGAGAGTCACAACATCATGATCGTCGTCGCGGCGGCAGTGACCGTGATGGCCTCCATGAACGTCGCTTTTGCTCCGCTTGCAGTAATAGCGTTGGCATATGCCCTGTCCGCAATCATAGCCTGGCTGGGTGCGCTCAAACTGCCGTCGGTGGTTAACACGGTCAAGATAACTGAGGTGCCCTGGAAAGAGGGGCTTACAATTCTGGCGATTGAACTCGCGGTAATCACGCTGATTCAGCTGGAGCGACTGACGATTCCCAAGCTCCTTGATTATGAGTCGTTGGCCACATTCGCAATTCTTGCGACAGTTGCCGGTTCGCCCTATAGAGTGCTACAGATGGCCGTCAATTTTACGTTGTTGCCGCGGCTGCGGCAGGCTGAAAATGTCGCAGCACGCCGAAGGATCGCCAAGTCAGAGGCGATAATCGCTGCGTTCATAGTTGCAGCGGGCTCAGTGTTCGTTTGGCTACTTACGCAGCCATTCATCGAGTGGTTTCTTGATGGTAGATACCAAATTAGTGACGGACTCGTAGCGGCCGCAATTTTGGCTGGCGTCGCCAAGGTGGTTTCGTCATTTACCGGCACAAGTGTGACCGCCCTCGGTAATGAGCGTGATTTATCAAGGCTTAACTTTTTTTCTTGGATTGCGATCGCTGTTGGACTTGCCGCTGCTGTTGCCCTTGCCGGATACGGATTGGTGGGAGTTGTATTGGGCGTCTCCATCGGATGGATTTTTCTGTCCGCAGTTGGCTCGCTTATTTCCGCTCGGTATCTTCGAACAACCTGAGCTCCTGAGCTGGACGTACCAGCGAGGATCAGGC
>JALHUQ010000088.1 GCA_022866645.1 Woeseiaceae bacterium
CCGATCGCCAGACCGACCGTACCGTCGTTGAACTGATCGATGTAGGAGAAGCTGATGCGCGAGCCCATTTCGTCTGAGCCGGCGCCAAGGTCGTCGTTGCCGTTAATCTCGCCGCGGAGATTCAGTGCAAAGGCTCTATTGCCGTAATCGAGTGGGCGCACCGTGCGCAAATCAATTGTGCCCGCCAGGCCCTGACCGACAAGCCTGGAATCCGGCGTCTTGTACACGAGCACCGAGTTCAGCAGCTCCGACGGATACTGGTCGAATTCGACGCTGCGGTTGTCGCCAGTACTGACCTGCTCACGACCGTTGAGCAGCGCTGTCGTAAAGCCCGGATCCGTTCCACGCAAGCTGATGGCCGAGGCACGACCTTCAGCACGCTGCGAGGTTAAGCCGGGCAGACGCGAAATAGCGTCGGCGATACTGGTGTCGGGCAGCCTACCGAGATCTTCGGCCGAAACCGCCTCGACGATGCTGTTGGAATTCTGCTTGAGATCAATGGCGCGCTTAATACTGCCGCGAATTCCCGTTACGATCACTTCTTCCAGTATGTCCGGATCGCCGCTCTGCGGTTGCGTCTGAGCATTGACCGTGCCGGCGCTGACTGCTGCAATTGCAACGGCAAGCCACACCGCCGTGCGTCGAACATTAAGAGATAGGTTATTTGTTTCATCGAATTGAGACGTTGCGCTCACGCGCTTCTTCGTAGCCATCAGTTTACTTCCCCCACAAGGAATGTTTTTCATATATGTGCTGGCAATGTTAGGAAGCTACGGCGTCGCCCGCAATCCGATGCATACGTATTCATGCCCTGAATACGTATGCATCGGATTGCGGCCGGCATCCGCGGTGATTAGTTTCGCATCTAAATAAGATGCGCTCAGAGAAAACACAAATGACCCAAGTTTCCGAAGCGGAACCGGTGCAGGGCTCGCGCCAGGCGGGCGTCTGCCTTCACCTGTCCTCTCTTCCGGGGCCGTATGGTATTGGCGAGTTAGGCGCGAGTGCGCGCCATTTCATCGATGCGATGGTCGCGATGCGGCTCAGCGTGTGGCAATTCCTACCACTTGGACCGACAGCCTACGGCGATTCGCCCTACCAGCCCTTGTCTACATTCGCCGGCAATGAGCTACTGATCGACATCGCGGAGCTGACAGACCTGGGTTTGCTGAGTGCGGATGAACTCGACGAACTACGTTCACTTCCCGCAGAATTCGTCGACTATGGTGCCCTGATTCCAGTCAAGAACCGGCTTCTGCACCTGGCCGCCAGCCGCTTCGACACAGTCGCCGATGCGGCGATGAAGCAGGAGTTCGATGGCTTTCTGACGCGTAACGACGATGCCTGGCTGCACGACTATGCGGTGTTCCGCATCCTCAAGAATCAGCACGACCTGAAACCCTGGCACGAATGGGCGACGAAGTTCGCTAATCGTGACGCGGCCGCATTGCAACAAATTGAAGCGAGCGAGGCAGAATTAATACTCACTATTAAAGTGATGCAGTTTCTGTTTTTTCGCCAGTGGTTTGCTTTGCGAGATTACGCACACGAGAACGGCATCAAATTGTTTGGCGACATGCCGATCTGTATTGCCCTGGACAGCTCGGATGCCTGGGCGAATCGTGACATTCTGCTGGTCGATGAAAATGGACGGCCGGATAGTGTCGCTGGCGTTCCGCCGGATTACTTCAGTGAGGACGGCCAGCTTTGGGGTAATCCACTGTATGACTGGAAAAAGCATGCTGCCGACGGCTATCAGTGGTGGGTAGACCGATTGCGAGCCACTTCAGAACTCGCCGACCTGGTCCGCATCGATCATTTCCGTGGCTTTGAATCGTATTGGTCAGTGCCGGTGACATCTGACACCGCGCGCAACGGCGCCTGGGAGCCAGGCCCGGGCGACGCAATCTTTGATGCCATGCGCGACGCTCTGGGTACACTGCCCATCATCGCCGAGGATCTTGGCGTCATCACGCCAGAGGTCGAAGGCTTACGCGATCGGCATCAGATTCCCGGGATGCGTGTATTGCAATTCGATGTTTGCGATGCCGACTTCAGCTTGTCCGATGTGAGCGAGAACAGCGTCTGCTACACCGGCACCCATGACAACGACACCACTCTGGGCTGGTTTCATGGCAGTCCCAACGACATTCGTAGCGCTAAAGACATTCGGCTGGCCCAACAAGCAGTGCTGCGTCTAACCGGTGGAAGCGCCAAAACGGTGCACACTGACCTCATCAAAGCCGCGTTTTCAACCGATGCCTACATAGCGATCGCGCCGCTGCAGGACTATCTCGGCCTCGGTTCCGAAGCGCGCATCAATACGCCAGGGACCGCCGGTGGCAATTGGCGCTGGCGTGTACTTGGCTCGCAACTAACTGCAGAACTCTGCGACAATGTCTCATCGATGGTGAAAGCCTCGCAACGTGGATTGTCGAACATTGGAAAACAACAGTAGCGAAACCACACGGCACGTTAGCCGACTGACTCGAGAGACGCTGGCATTGGTTCTGGCTGGCGGGCAAGGTTCGAGACTCTTTGAATTAACAGCCTGGCGCGCGAAACCGGGCCTGCATTTCGGCGGCAAGTACCGCATCATCGATTTCCCACTCTCGAATTGCATCAACTCGGGCATTCGGCGTATTGGCATACTGACCCAATATAAAGCGCATTCGCTGATCCGACACCTCGTGCACGGCTGGTCGTGGTTTCGTGCCAGCAAACGCGAGTTCGTCGAAATCTTGCCGGCCTCGCAACGAGTCGGCGGCGAGTGGTATCGCGGCACGGCCGATGCCATCTACCAAAATCTGGACATTATTCGCACACACTCACCCCGGTTTGTGCTGGTGCTGGCGGGCGATCACATTTACAAAATGGACTACGGGCCATTCCTGGCTGCACACGAAAACCTTGAAGCCGACATGACAGTGAGTTGTGTAGAGGTCCCTGTTGAAGAGGCGGCTGGCGAGCTGGGGGTCATGACGGTCGATGATGCCGGGCGCGTCATTGCATTCGATGAAAAACCCGAGCATCCGAACTCGATCCCGGGCAAACCCGGCATCTGCCTGGCATCGATGGGCAACTACATTTTCAATACCGATTTTCTTTACGAACAACTCATTAAAGATGCCGACACGGCTGAGAGCAAGCACGACTTCGGCCGCAACATTCTCCCGAGCATCATCAAGGATTACCGCGTATTCGCCTATCCGTATCGCGATCCGGCAACCGGCCTGCAGGCCTACTGGCGCGACGTCGGAACGCTCGATGCCTATTGGTCGGCCAATATGGAACTGGTTTCAGTATCACCGCAGCTCAATCTTTACGACACAGACTGGCCGATCAATACACACCAATCGCAGTCGCCCCCGGCAAAATTCATCTTTGACGAAAAATTGCGACGAGGCATGGCGATTCAGTCAATGGTGTCCGGAGGTTGTGTGGTCTCTGGAGCGGAGGTTCGCGGATCGATGTTGTTTTCGAGATCCCGAGTCAGTGACTACAGCACGGTGGTGGATTCAGTCATATTGCCGGATGTCATTGTCGGGCAGAACTGCCGTATCAGCCGGGCAATTATCGATCGCGGCTCGATCATTGTGGACGGCTCGGTGATCGGCGAGGACCACGATGCCGATCGCGCGCGCGGGTTTCGGGTGACCGATTCCGGCCTCACCCTGGTAACACCGGACATGCTCGGCCAAAGCCTGCATTTCACGCGCTAACAAAATCCGATGAAGACCGACAGGGAAGTTGTATTCATTGCCGCCGAAAATGGCGCGCTGCGTGGCGGCAAGGTCGGCGGCGTGGCCGACGTCGTTCGCGACCTGCCGGCGACGCTCTGCGATTTGCGCTGGAAAGTCAGCGTGGTAACACCCGCCTACGGCGCGTTGCACAAACTTCCGGGGTCCACGAAATTCACGTCCGTCAAAGTCGCATTTGCTGACAAACTTGAACACGTTGACATCTGGCAAGTGCCCGGCAGCCATGCCGGCGTCCGCAATCTGGTTCTCGACCACGAACTGTTCGCGACTGGCGGTCCGGGGAAAATCTATTTCGGCGACGAGCCGGACAGGCCCTACGCGACTGATGCCAACAAGTTTGCGCTACTCTGCGCCACAGTCGCAACGTGGTTAAACGAAGCCGAGACCTTGCCGGATGTTGTCCATCTGCACGATTGGCACGCCGCGTTTTATTGCGTGTTGCGCGAATTCTCCGAGGACTACCGGCGCCTACGCAAAGTTCGGACCGTGTTTACGATTCACAATTTGTCCTACCAGGGAACACGTCCATTGAGAGGCGACCTATCGTCACTGGAATCCTGGTATCCCGGCCTTGGTTACGATGTCGAATCAGTACGAGACCCTGTTCTCGCCCACTGTCTAAACCCGATGGCCGCCGCGATCCGTCTTGCCGACAAGATCAGCACCGTGTCTCCGACGTATGCCCGCGAAATTTGTCTGCCGAGTAACCCGACCAAGAGTTTCGTTGGCGGCGAAGGACTCGAGGAATTATTGCAAGAGGCGCTCGGCAACGGTCGACTCGTTGGTGTTCTTAATGGTTGTTACTACGAACCGATGCCGGTATCACTGTCGTGGCCGAAAATGCTCACGGCGATGCGCGCGCAGGTCGCTGCCTGGGAAAAGGCTCATCCATCAAACCCGGCTCACCCGCTGGCTGCATCCCGACTTGAGGCATTGAGCAGCCGCAAACCACGCACAATTTTGACCAGCGTCGGCCGCCTGGTTGCCCAAAAGGCGACTTTGTTCGAGGCCACCGGCGCAAGCGGCAAACCTGC
>JALHUQ010000009.1 GCA_022866645.1 Woeseiaceae bacterium
AAGCTCATTACCGTAATCGGCACCGCGGCTGGAGGGCTCCCTGTTGCGCAGGCGAAAAGCCCGAAAAAGATAAGAACCACTAGCCGACGTGAACGATAGATAGTCATTGTGTATCCACTCCGCTGAAATCGATGCGCAACAATCGCGAGTGCTTGTTCTCGCCCGTTACGAATACGGTTCGCTTATCATCGCCGAACGCTATCGATTCGGCGTTCTCGAAATTTCCCAGGCTGACCTGGACAGGTACCGTATTAAGCGCCGCAAACCAGTTCTGGTCGGCTTGTCGTCGATAATAGTACACATGGCGATAGGTCAGGATGACGGCAGCCAGGCCGTCTGCTGAAATGTCCATGCCGACAGGCTGCCAATGCCAGTCCTTGGTTTTGGGTGCGTACTCGACGTCCTGTCTGCTGGGGCGGCGCAGGCTTTCGATAGTGCCTAACGAGGTCGCGACGATCTCCTCGGCGGAATCGGGTCGAATGGGCAGTTCGTAAAGGCGGGGCGGGATGTTGCGCTTGGACAGGATCAGCACGCGCTCTTTATCGATATCCACCGCCGCAGCCTCCGCGTCGCGAGGGCCGTCGGGATATCTAAAGTCGATTTTCCAATCGAGTTTCGCCTTGCCCTTTTTTTCCGGGGTCGGCTCCTCAACAAAATACAAAGTCCGATGATCGCGTTTTGCGTCGTTGTCGCCGATGTCGGCGACCATCAGGTAGGGCATTCCATCCAGGCTGAAAGAAGCGAGGTCTTCCCAATCGACGTTGCGGGACTTTTTGAGGTCGAATTCGCCGAGTCTGGCGCCCGTGTGGTCAATAGCGTGAACGATCTCCTTCGCGCCATTGTCGTTGATGATCCAAAGGAGGTCTGCTTGCCGCTGCGAACGGGCAAGCCCGCTGGCTTCCAGAATCTGCTTATCTTCCAGTCGGCCTGCGACGTCCGGAATTAAACGTTCTGGCTGATCAGCGTGTGACTGTGCCGAGAAGATTAACAGTGCCAACAAGCAATTTCGCATTTCCAGCACCCGAGTTAAGAGGCAGACGATGGTAGTCGTCTGCGCGAGGAGCGGCAAGGCGCAGCGGATCGTGGTAAAACACAGCCTATGGCTACCAAACACATGAATGCGGCGCCCGGCGACTTCGCCGAAACGGTGCTCATGCCCGGCGATCCGATACGGGCGCAATACATTTCCGACACCTATCTCGACAATGCCCGCCGCGTCACCGACGTTCGCAACATGTGGGGATTTACCGGCGAGTACAAGGGTCAGGCCGTCTCCGTCATGGCCCACGGCATGGGGATTCCGTCGGCGTCAATTTACTGCACGGAACTGATCACGTCCTACGGCGTAAAGCGCGTTATTCGCGTGGGCAGTTGTGGCACTTCGCATCCCGATGTGAAATTGCGGGACATCATCATCGCGATGGGCGCGTCGACGGATTCGAACTGCAATCGCATGCGCTTTGGTGGCTACGACTATGCCGCGCTTGCGAGCTTCGATCTGGTCGAAAAAGCCGTAACGGCAGCGAAGGCTGCGGGTGTGCGTTATCACGTCGGTAACATTTTTTCGGCGGATCTTTTCTATACGCCGGATCCGGACATGTTCGAGACGATGGCGAAATACAATATCTACGGCGTGGAGATGGAAGCGGCGGGGATTTTCCCTATCGCTGCTGAAAACAATGCCGAGGCGCTGGCTATTTGCACGGTGAGCGATGATCTTGTATCCGGTGCGGCCCTGACCACGGACGAAAGGGCGACAACGTTCGACGAGATGATACTCGTCGCTCTCGAAACCGTCGTTGCCGGGAGTTAGGCCCGTGGCATTGAGCGCCGTCAAGAAATCGGTCCGTCTTCCGGACCTGAGCAATGTTCCCTCAGTTGACGAAGTCGGCGTCGATGAGCGGGTCGCCCGATTTCAGAGTCGCAGCATCAAGAAGTCGTCAAAAGTCGAGGCGCTGAAACTCATACTCAGCATGATCGATCTGACGACGCTTGAGGGGCAGGACACGCCGGGAAAAGTCCGGCAACTCTGTCAAAAGGCGATTCATCTCCACGATGCGATGCCCGGACTACCACACGTAGCAGCCGTTTGTGTCTATCCGACGATGGTCAGCGTCGCCAGGAAAGCACTTGCCGGCCATGACATCAACATCGCCTCGGTTGCGACGGCATTTCCGAGTGGCATGTCCACTCTGCAGGTCAAACTCGATGACACGCGCATGGCAGTGAAAGCGGGTGCGACAGAAATCGATATGGTTATTTCGCGCGGCAGGTTTCTCGCTGGCGATTATCGATACGTGTTCGATGAAATCGTTGCTGTTAAAGAAGCGTGTGGCGATGCGCACCTGAAAGTGATACTCGAGACCGGGGAGCTCGGTACGCTGGATCAGGTACGCAGAGCCAGCGTGCTCGCAATGCATGCGGGCGCTGATTTCATCAAAACCTCTACCGGTAAGATTCAGCCCGCGGCGACGATGCAGGTAACATTGACCATGTTGCAGGCGATTCGCGATTTCTATCGTGACACCGGAAAAATGATTGGCATGAAGCCGGCTGGCGGAATTTCCACGTCCAAGCTCGCGATTCACTATCTCGTTATGCTCCACGAAACTCTGGGCAACGCGTGGATGACGCCGGAGTGGTTCCGCTTCGGCGCGAGCTCGCTGGCGAACGACGTACTGATGCAATTAATGAAGCAGTCGACGGGCGTATACCAATCCGCCGACTATTTCTCCAAGGACTAACCATGGCAACTGCAGAAAACAAACTCGCGTTCGACGGCGGCTGGGGATACGACCCGGCGCCGGAAAGCACAGATCATATCGAGATCAAGAGCCGCTACGGCCTCTTCATAAACGGCGAATTCGTCAAGCCCGAAATGGGCAAGTATTTCGATACCGTCAATCCGGCGACGGAGGAAAGGCTGAGCCGCATTGCGGATGCCAGCCAGGCCGACGTTGATAAAGCGGTAGCAGCGGCGCGTGCGGCGTACCGAGGACCCTGGGGTCGCATGAAGCCGGCAGAACGGGGCAAATACATTTATCGAATTTCACGCATCATCCAGGAGCGTGCACGCGAATTTTCCGTCATTGAATCGCTCGACGGCGGCAAGCCGATTCGCGAGTCACGCGACATAGATGTACCACTCGCGGCGGCGCATTTCTTTTACTACGCGGGCTGGGCGGACAAGTTGGATTATGCATTCCCGGGTCGCCGTGCAAAGTCCCTCGGAGTGGCCGGTCAGATAATTCCGTGGAATTTCCCGCTGCTGATGGCGTCCTGGAAGATTGCACCGGCGCTGGCATGCGGCAATACGGTGGTGCTAAAGCCGGCCGAGACCACGCCCTTAACCGCCTTGAAACTTGCCGAGGTCATTGCGGACGCAGGGTTGCCGCCGGGCGTCGTTAATATCGTGACTGGTGCGGGCGCGACGGGCGCAGCGATCGTCGAGCACCCGGGTGTGGATAAAGTGGCCTTCACCGGCTCAACCAACGTCGGCCGGATGATACAAAAGAAACTCGCGGGCACGAATAAGAAATACACGCTGGAGCTCGGTGGCAAAGCCGCCAATATCATCTTTGCCGATGCAGCGATCGATCAGGCCGTCGAAGGCATCGTCAACGGTATCTTCTTCAATCAGGGTCATGTCTGTTGCGCGGGCTCTCGCCTGTTCGTGCAGGAGTCGGTTGCCGACGAAGTGATCGCGAAATTGAAAGACCGCATGGAAACGCTGATCGTCGGTGATCCGATGGATAAGAATACCGACATCGGCGCGATTAATTCTTCCATGCAGCTGGAAAAGATACGGTCCTACCTGAAAATAGGGAAATCCGAGGGCGGCGAGATGCACCAGAGCTCCTGCAGCCTTCCGAAGAAGGGCTACTGGTGCCGGCCAACAATATTCACGGGTGTATCGCAATCCAGCCGCGTCGTGCAGGAAGAAATATTCGGACCGGTGCTGGCGATACAAACCTTTCGTCGTTACGACGAAGCGCTGGTCAAAGCCAACAACACACCCTACGGCCTGTCCGGCGGAATCTGGACCGACAAGGGCTCGAAGATATTCAAGATGACGCAGGACCTGCGCGCCGGCGTTGTCTGGGCCAACACCTTTAACAAGTTCGATCCGACATCGCCGTTCGGCGGTTACAAGGAAAGTGGCGTCGGACGAGAAGGCGGGCTACATGGCCTCGATGCCTACGTGAAGCTGGGAGCATGACGATGGCAAGCAAACGAATCGCAGTGGCCAAGACCTACAAGATTTATATCGGCGGAAAATTCCCGCGCACCGAATCAGGGCGGTATTTCACACTCGAGGACAAGAAAGGCAAGGTCATCGCCAATATGTGTCGTGGCAGTCGCAAAGATTTCCGCAATGCAGTTGTCGCTGCACGGAACGCGCAGACCGGCTGGGCGAAGACGAGCGCCTATTTGCGTGGCCAGATACTGTATCGGATAGCAGAAATGCTTGAAGGGCGGCGCGAGCAATTTATCGCTGAACTTAAGTTGCAGGGTGCGACGCAGCGTGCGGCCGAAACCGAGGTCGACCTGTCCATCGATCGGCTGATCTATTTCGCAGGTTGGACCGACAAGTACCAGCAGATTTTTAGTGCTGTGAATCCCGTGAGTTCGTCGCACTTCAATTTTTCAGTGCTGGAACCGACCGGTGTTGTTTCAATACTGGCACCGGATGACACCAGCTTGCTTGGCCTCATAGCCAATGTCGCGCCGGCAATTGCGGGCGGCAATACCTGTGTCGTGCTTGCGTCTGAAAGCAAGCCGCTCTCCGCTGTCAGTTTTGCCGAAGTCTTGCATGCGTCGGATGTACCGGGTGGTGTCGTCAATATCCTGACCGGGTTTCGAGCCGAGCTCACCGAGCATTTCGCATCGCACATGGACGTCAACGCGGTTATCTATTGCGATGGCAGCAAAGCGGTCGCGAAAACCGTGCAGGTGTTGGCGGCCGACAATATCAAACGTGTGATCGCGCGGAACCAGGTTGACTGGTCAGGCGACGCCGAAAATCCTTACCTGATTCGCGACACCCAGGAAGTGAAAACGACCTGGCATCCTATCGGAGTGTAGGGTCCTTTCCGATTAACTGAAATCGTCGAGCAGGCCTTTCTCGATGCGCGCTCCCAGTTGCTGAATAACCTTGGTGGCACAGTAGGTGCCGTATCGGGCGCAATCAGACAGGGAATGGTCGGTCGCCCAGCCGTACAGGAACCCGGCTGAATAGGCGTCGCCGGCTCCGGTGGTATCGACGATGGTTACGCCGGTGCTCGCCGCCTGCCTGACCACAGTATCGCCATGAACGATGACGGATCCTTTGGCGGATCGGGTCACGGCGAACAGGACATCAGAGGTCGATAGTATTTCAATCGCCGCTTCTATGCTGTCCGTCGCGAGCAGCGCGTGTATTTCATCCTCGTCAGCGACGACGATATCCGCGTCGTTCTGCACGAAGTCTTCGAATGATTCGCGGTGTCGCTCGACGCAATAGGAGTCGGACAAAGACAGAGCAACCGCAGTGCCATTCTGCCGTGCAATCGCGGCGGCCTTTTTGGCCAGCGCGGGGCCTTCGGCGATATCCCACACGTAGCCTTCCAGCAACAAAGCCTTCGGCGCTCCAACCGTCGACTCCGTGATGTCGGCAAGCGACAGCCCAAGACACGCACCGAGGTAGGTTTGCATGGTGCGCTGGCCACCTTCAGAAATCAGGACATGACTGCGTGCCGTCGGCGGGCCGTCCGTTGCGGGCTCGAGTCGGATGTCAACGCCAAGAGAACGCATATCGTGATTGAATACATCGCCGAACTGATCGTTGCGAACCTTGCCGATATAGGCAGTGCTGCCGCCGAGGTTCGCGACACCGGCGATGGTATTCGCAACTGAACCACCGGACATTTCCGTTGCCGGGCCCATTTTCGAATAGATTGCCTGCGCCTGGTTTTCGTCGATTAGTGTCATCGACCCGATGGGCGCACCGACACTCTCCAGAAAGGCGTTATCAACATGTGCGAGCACATCAACAATGGCATTGCTAATGCCGAGCAATTGGATTGATTGAGTCATTTTTTTGAACTTGGTAGTTTGGGGCGGCGCATAGACTAACATCGAGGCGGCAGATTCGCATGTCTAATACGGTGGCGTATTCGTTGGCATGGCTGTATCTTTCGGAGGTCGCGAGACCTGGAACCCGCCATGAGACGATCCGCAAGTTTGCTGATTCCACTGACCCTGATCCTGATGTACTACGGATTTTGGGTGGGCTTGGCGTACTACCTGGCAACCCGATATCCTGCTTTGCTTGAGTACCTGCCCATCGGCGGTATCGATGACCTTCCTGGTGCGGACATCGATTCCTTCGAGCCGGTCTACACCAGTGTTGAGCGGAATCTAATGACGGGCAAGGCGCCCATTCGATTGCTGCTGGCAAGTATCGGGGCGACGATTCTGGCTGTCCCCATCTCCTGGGTGTACTTCATTACCAGCCGCGCTCGCCGTATCGATCAGTCGTTTCTGCAAACTATTCTGGTCCTGCCCTTGCTCGTGACGGGAATCGCCATGATCGTGCTGAACAGTATCGCGCTTGCGTTCAGTCTCGCGGGTGTTGTGGCTGCCGTGCGATTTCGTTTTTCCCTCGATCAACCTTCGGACGCCATGTACATTTTTGTGGCGATCGGAATTGGACTTGGTGCTGGCATTGGTGCGCTCGGAATCGCCTATGTCATATCCCTGATGTTCGTACTGGCCACGCTGATTATCTGGAAACTCGAATACGGCAAGACGCTGGCGGGCCCGTTCCTGACGATGCTGACCCGGCGCGATGGCGGTGAAGATGACTACTAGACGGCGTCGTTGCACATGAGTCTGGAAGCACTTAGCGGCGTCAGTAACCGCAGTCTGTTGCTCGTCCACGGCCGCGGCTTCAAGCCTTCAGCGGATATGTATATGGATCTGTCCATGGCGGCGTTGCGCTCCGGCATCGAGCGAGATTTCAGTACTTGTGTGGACTCATTCGACGCCGTGCAAAAAAACATCGCCTGGTACGGCGATCTGAATGCGGAAATAATTCTCCTCCGAGGCAAACAATATGATGAGAGCCTCGACATCGGCGATCGTCGTCGCGCATTAGCCACGTTGCGGGAAATATCGGTGCGCAAGCGATTTGGCATCCGGCAGTACGATCAGTTACCGGGGAAATCGGCCATTCCGGAGGCTATTGTGGGTGTCCTGGCGCCGCTGCTCGGCGCGCTCGGTCTCTGCGTGCCCTTGATCCGCTGCGCCTCCAGGGATTTCGCGCGTTATTTCGATCGCAAGTCGGATTACGCGATGAAAGTGCGGCAGCGACTCAGGCAGCAGTTATGTACCTTGATGGATCGAGGGGATCGAATCGTTTTGATGTCGCACGGCACCGGCAGCGTTGTCGCTTATGACGTGCTATGGCAGCTGTCGCACGATCCGGATCTGAAGGAAAAATACGGTGATAAGAAGGTCGAGCTCTGGGTGACGCTCGGAGCGCCCTTGGGCGACTCGAAAATTCAGAAGCGCCTGTTGGGTGCCAAAGAAAAGCCGGCGACGAAGTTTCCCGTCAATGTCATCGCGTGGCACAACGTCGCCGCGGAAGATGATTACACCTGCCATGACAATACTCTGGCCGACGATTTCAAAATGATGTTGAAACAACGCGTCGTTAGCGCGGTGTACGATCACAAAATCTTTAATCTAGCGGTTCGTTACGGCAGATCGAATCCGCACAGCTCTATCGGCTACTACATACACCCGCGCGTTTCCAAGATCCTGGCCGACTGGCTGCAGGATGGCGGCGCAGGATCCTCGCCTATATACACGCTTTGATGAATTCACGGTTGACGTATTTTTCCGAGTTCAGGACGCTGTAGAAGTCCTCAATGTATGAGGTCATGAACCTGACCGACTGACTGCTCACTGCCTCGATTTCAGCGATGACCTGCAGTATTTCATCATGCTTCGAGTTGTAACTCGCGATCGTCGCGTCGAGGCGATTGTTATTAACGCAGCGCCCGCGATACAAGCGCTCCTGAACATTGCGCAATTTGAAGCGGGGGTTGGGGCCCGCATGCGGGGCGTCAACCAGCCCCGATTGGTCAAAATCATAAGGGACTGACCAAATCGGCTCACCCTCGTTGCCAAACAATACGAAATTGTGACAACAGGGCTCACCCTCCAGGCCCTGTATGGGCGAAAAGTCGGTATTGCCAATTAGATATTGAAATACAGATGCCAAATTCGTGTAGTCAGAATCAAGAGCGCTGACTCTGGTTTCGGGAATATCGAGAACGGGCTTCTCGATTCTCCTGGCGAGCCGATCCTTATTCTCGATGATGAACCCGTAGCGAACGTCTTCTTTTTTCTTCCCTTCGGAATCAACATAGGTGATACGCAACAGCCGAACCCGAAAACTCGCGTCTGTCATTACGTTCAGAATTCGATAGGCGAAGTATTCACGCAATACTACCTGCTCGTATCGAGACGTCGCCTGGCAGTGCGTGACAAGTTTCACTTTGTCCTGTTTGTGGAACAATGTGCCCTTGGTCTGTGACGCCACGAAGTTCAGGCGCAGGGGCGGAAACTTGCAAATGTCTTTCTGACGTCGAAACCGTCCGCGCGTGCGCATCTTGATATCGAGCGCAACGACCTCCCCGGCAGAGTTGGTGAATTGAAAAGTAGCGGGCAGCTCATCTTCGAACGGGCGTTCCGAAAGAATTGTCGACAGCGGCGCGACGATACGCACGTCGAGGATGTCGGTACTCTGAAACAGCGGATCAGGTGCAGGCGCTTCTTTGGCTGATGCTCCTGAAATTATCAGGAACCACACCATAGTTGCCAGAGTCCAACGAGATAATGACATTAGTCCACACACCGCCGACGAGCCTTGGAATCGACCAAAGTCTAGCATAGGGTCGAAGCTCCGCTGCTACCCAAATTGCCGCCGATCGTTGCAGGCACTACACTCGAATCAACGTCCTCTAAAGGAATATGAGCTTGCTGCGAAAATCCAATAGTTTGTTGCTGATCTTTCTCACCCTGACCTTGATCTCGCCGTTGGCGTGGTCGGACGACTGGCTCTTCACTGATGTCGACCGTGTCGTGGCAATCTCCGATGTTCACGGCGATTACGATGCAATGGTCGCGACGCTGAAAAGCGCCAAGGTACTGGCTGAAGATCTGAGTTGGTCCGGTGGAAAGACACACCTGGTCATCGTTGGCGATATTCTCGATCGAGGGCCGAAATCGCGTGCAGTGATGGACCTGCTCATGCGCCTTGAGGGCGAGGCTGTGGCGGCCGGTGGCTTGGTGCACGTGTTAATCGGCAATCATGAATCCATGATACTCATCGGCGACATGCGCTATACCAGCAAAGACGAGTATGCGGCGTTCGCGAGCGAAGAAGATCCCGATGAACGTAATCGCGGGCTCAGGTTGTTTGTTGAACGACAAGGCGGCGATCCACGAGAACTGCGCGCGAAATTTAACGAGCAGTTCCCGCCGGGTTATTTCGCAATGCGACGCGCGTTTCGTCCAGATGGCCGCTACGGCGAATGGCTGCTGAAGAAAAACATCATTGATGTGATCAACGGCACTGCGTTCGTGCACGGAGGGCTGTCCCCGGAAATAGCGCACATTGGTCTCGCCGGAGTCAATGAAAAATTACAGAAAGAGCTCGTCGATTACGTCAAGGTTCTGGCAACGCTGATGGATGCCGAGATATTACTGCCAACAGACAGCCACTATGACTATTCGACAATACTCAGCAATTATCTGCCGTCGCTGCGCGAGGACGCGGCCATTCTGCAAGCAATTGCTGACGGAATCAGGCTCGATAACTCCGCTGTTCTGGATACAAACGGGCCGCTTTGGTATCGCAGCAATGTCCAGTGTCCAACGATCGTAGAAGAATATCGTTTGGATGCAGTGCTCGACGCGATCGGCGCTGAACGGGTAGTGGTCGGACATACGCCAACGCCCAATAGAGAAATTCTGCAGCGCTTCGGCGGCCGCCTGATAGAGATCGACACCGGCATGCTGAGTTTCTACTACAAAGGCAGCGGCCATGCGTTGGTACTCGAAGGGGAATCCGTGTCCGTAACGACGCAGTCTGGTATGACTGCGCTGCTACCCGAAGAGCATCCCCGGCACGTGGGCTGGCGCCCGGGCGACTTGACGACATTACAGCTGCAGCAGCTACTGGAGCAGGGTGAAATCATCCCTGTCGAAAAAGTGGCAGGCGCTGCAAATACTCCGCCGAGGACGATGGTTAAGGTCAGCGACGGCAGTAGCGCTGTCACTGCATTGTTCGAGAAGTCGAATCGGGGCGCTTACCCCGGGGTTGCCGCTTAT
>JALHUQ010000089.1 GCA_022866645.1 Woeseiaceae bacterium
CAGCAACACGTGCGGCGTTTTTTCCATCACACCGCGTGCAATGTGGATCGGATTCTGAAAGCCAGCCATAGCCGCGACAGCACCGGCCTCGCGACCGGGCCCGTGCATGATCGACGCATCGAGCTCAACGTAACCCGCCGTATTGGGCGCGGAACCGCGGCCAGCAACATACAGCCCGGAGTTTTCCATTTCAGTGACAGCGATTTCGACGACGTCGAGCGAACTGCGTCCACTCGCAAGCAGCGCTGCGCATTCCATCGTCAGCTTGCGGAGATGTGCCTCGACGGAATCGTAGTTGCGGCCCGGCACGGGACCAGCGCCGCCGTGCAAAGCGAGTGCGTAGGGCTTATTCGACAAGCGCATTTTCAGGTTCAGATTCGGATTCTGAGAGGGCCGCGAGCATAGCGGCAAATTGGGCTGGGCGGTAGCGCTCGTCGCTACCCAGCGTGTCGGCAATCGGCTAGTCCCGATCTTCGGTTCCAAACTGCGATCAGCGGCGCATCGATCACCGGTGATCGGCCGAGACTCAGCTCCCACCCGCGCAGCGAGTTGTCGTTTTTGTGCTACAAAAACGGTCCGGATGCTCGGCGACGCTGTAGCCATGCGCGTACAGGCTGTTGGATTTTTACCAGCGGGTGTTGTTTTTTTGTAGAGACTTCGACTACACTCGGCCTATTCAAATGGCTGCCAAGCCATCATTCCAAAGTATAGGGGAAAGACACATGACCGCCTCAAACAAGTCGATGTACCAGTCGATGTACCAGTCTAATGCCGTTCGACGCGTCGTAATGACCGCCTTGAGTGCGGCCGTTGTTGGCATTTTCCTGCCATTGACGTCGGCAATAGCTCAAGACAATTCGGAGGAAGTGCTCGAAGAAATCGTTACGACCGGATCAATTATCCGCCGTGCGGAGACAGCCTCAGCATCACCGGTCACGGTTTTGACCTCGGATCAACTCGATATACGCGGCATCAACACGATAGCGGACGCGGTTGTGCTTCTGCCCGCGAACAACGCGGGCACGATGAATGCGTCGTGGTCCAGCTTTGGCTTTGCATCAGGAGCATCGGCGGTATCGCTGCGGGGTCTGACCACCTCGTCAAGCCTGACCACTTTCGATGGCCTGCGTATGGCCCCGTATCCTTTGGGTGATGACGGTCGTCGTAACTTCGTCGACCTGGGTACTATCCCGGACTCCATTATTGACCGGATCGAAGTCCTGAAGGACGGCGCCTCCTCGACCTACGGCGCCGATGCCATTGCCGGCGTGGTCAACGTGATCACCAAGAAGGAAATCACCGGCCTCCATCTTAATGGCTCAATTGGCCAGTCGCAGCAGGGAGACGGCGATGAGTATCGTGCGGACATCACCTGGGGTACGGGCGATCTGGGTTCAGACGGCTGGAACTTCTATGTGAACGCGGAGGTTCAGGAGAGCGACTCAATTGCTGCCAAGGAACGATCGAAGTTCGGTTCCTGGGACTGGAGTGATATCTGCAACTCAAGCGGCGGCTGTCTGGATAACACCAATCCCAACGGTACTCAGGCCGATGGCTCGATCTTCGGCGTTACCTATTCCCAGCAACCCATGGTCCGCCCCGTTGACGGCACCGGCGCCAGTGCGGGTAACTGGCAGCTGATCGATCCGAATGGTGGCTGTACCGCGGCCCCTTGGCTGATTGAACGCAACCCAACCAACGCGGTGGACGTCGGCCTGACGGGTCCTGTCTGTGAGAACGACTATTTTGGTTCGCTGATCAATATTTACCCGAAAGTCGAGCGAAATGGTTTTAACATGCGCTTCACGAAAGCGGTGGATGATCGCACCGAATTCTACGCCATGGCCAACTACTACAATGTGGCAACTTCGGAGTCCGGTGGCACCCCTTACATTTTCGGCGGTACCACCACGCCGGGCGGCCCGGATATTGAACGTGTGACGCTTTCCCCGGTGTATTTACCGGTGTACGTCTGCCCGCTTGGCCGCGATGGAACAGGTGAAATCTGCGATGCCAGCAACGGCGAACTTAACCCCAACAACCCGTTTGCCGCTTCCGGCCAACAGGCGCAAGTTCTTTATCGATTACCATTTTCACGTAATTCGGCCACCGACACTGAGTCGTGGCGTTTTGCCGCCGGTATGATCGGTAGCTTCGGTGCTGCTGATGAATGGGACTACTCGGTCGACTTGGTTAGCGCGAATATTTCAATGGACCTGACGCGTACTGGTTATCCCGTCCCGCGTCGCGTACTGAACGCCGTTTATGACGGTACGTTCAATTTCGTCGATCCGCGACAGAACACGCAGGGGACGTGGGACTATGTGACTCCTCCGGTCACGACGGTTAATACATCGTCTATGGACCAGATCCAGGCAACGCTCGCAAGGTCATTGCTTGAAATGCCGGGCGGAGACGTGATTGGGGCGATTGGTGTTGCCTATCGCGAAGAAAGTGTAAACGCTCCGAGCGCCAACGGGTTTAAAACAGATCCGTATGAGCGCTATCTCTCCGTGAACACGGTCGCGGCGAAGGGCGAACGAGATGTCACGTCGCTCTTCTTCGAAGTTGACGCGCCGGTTTTGGACATGCTGAACGTCAACCTGTCTGGACGCTACGACGACTATTCGACCGGCCAGAGCAACTTTTCACCCAAACTTGGCGTGCAATTTCAGCCGATCGACATGGTCAAGCTGCGTGCTACCTATTCCGAGGGATTCCGCATCCCGAGCTTCAACGAAGCATTCGGAGCTCCCACGACCGGCTACGTCTCCAGTGCGTTAGACCCGAGCGACCCTGCGCAAGCTGCCATGATAGCGGCACACGGCGGCAACGCCTACGTGAGTGGGACGTATAGCGTCGGCCTGACTGCCAGCGGCAACTCGGCACTCGAACCAGAAGAGTCAGAGTCCTACACCGTCGGCGTCGTTTTCGAACCGATAGAATCGTTAAGTATCACCATTGACTACTGGAATATCGAAGTCACTCAACTGATCAGCGGTGTTGACGCCGGTCCGGCAATTGATGCGTACTACACGGGCAATGGTGTCGTGAACCTGCCGGGGATCACCGTCATTCCGGCCGCGCCGGATCCGGAGTTCCCGAACGCCTTGCCGCTGATCGGCTTCGTCCAATATTCCTATAAGAATGTTGATTCGGAAATTGCGAGTGGCATCGATCTCGGCGTGAACTTCACGCAGGATTTTGGCAACGTCACCTTCGGCAGCTATCTTGAGATGTCCTACCTGGAAGAACTGTCGAAGACGATCGATGGTGATAAGAACAGATACGAGGGCACGCTTAGCCCCTGTGACGTGACGTCCTGCTCGGGTGCTCCCGATTTGCGCGCGACCTGGATAAACTCGATCATGTGGAACGACCTCACCTTCGCACTGACCGCAAATTACACCGGTGGCTATGACAACGCATCGGTTGATTACGGTGGTGTGAAAGGCGATTGCGAGCAAAATGGCTACGCTTCCGTTTATCTGTATGACGATGGCAGCCCTTATGCGTGTACTCACGACGCCTACATCGACTTCGACTTCTCTGCGACCTACCAGGTCAATGAAAGTACCCAAGTCTATTTGAACATGCTGAACGCGTTTGACACTGAACCGGATTTCGACCCGGCGGCCGCCTACTTCCTGTATGGCTTCAACCCGGCCTGGGAACTGAACGGTTGGCGTGGTCGTTACTTCCGCCTCGGCGTGAACATGGAGTTCGAATAACCGCGGTTTAGGTAATTAGGCAAGAAAATAGGGGCGGCTCCTTTGGGGCCGCCCTTTTTTTTGCAACAAAACTTTGACCACAGGTCCAAAGACTTATTTCGGGGCGGGAGTCATTTCTAGGGGGAGTTAAGGGATATGAGAATCAAAAATAGCTGGTTACGCCCATTTGCGGAGTGCGTAGGGCTTATTCGATGGACTCATTTTCAGGTTCAGTTTCAGGTTCGGCGAGGGTCGCGAGCATAGCCGCAAATTGGGCCGGACGGTAGCGCTCGTCGTTGTTCAGCGTGTCGGCAATCCGGTCCAGCTGGTCCTCAAGCCAGGGGTCATCAATTTCAATGACCAGCATCTGAACCGCCATGAACGCCTGCTCGGCGCTTATGTAATCGATGTAGTTACCCTCAGCACCGGTGCCAAGAATTTCCCGCAACACGGTCATCTCGTGTCCCCGCAGGGAGCGGGGAGTTACCTTGCCCTGCAGACTGGCGAGCGCGCCGTCAAGCTCGCGCGCAGCCGCCCGGATAGCGTCAACATTGTCCGCTCCCGCGCGATGCATCGCGATCAGTCCCGCTTCAATCGCATCACCGTCAGTTGGTGACAATGCCCGAGCCAAAGCCATCGACATCACCAGCGTACCGTCGTGCAAAAACGGCGCGCCTGGTCCGACGCCACCATGACGAGGCAGGGGACGCCACTGCACCGTTTTCATTGATCGGTGACAGGCGTGGCAGTCGTAAAAGCCAAGTTCCGGAAAGATACCGTCACCATCGAACAGCGGTCCGCGGATCAGACTCAAGCGCTGCCGACCCTCGGCCAGCAAACCGGCCGCCCAGCTGTAGCTGTGACTGACTTCGCCTTTGCGCTCGCCATAGTCCTTGTCAATTCGATAGTGCGGTTGCCGACCGGCAGTTCGCCAGAGCTCGGTAAATGTATCGAGTTCAAACGCGAGGCGCGGATGTCCCGCCGCCATAATGCGATGGCTCGCGAACTTGTCTTTGGTGCCGAGATGGCAGGATAGACACAGCTCACTGCGGGCGGCGACGTTCTCGGTCGGGAACAATCCAGCGGCGAGGCTCGCCTCGTGCGTAACGGCCGGCAGGTTGTAATGATTCGCCAGCCAATTTTCGGCGCCACCATGACAGGATTCGCAACCCACGCCGTCTGAAAGGTGAAAGCGCTCGCCGCGTTGTTGAGCAGGAACATTGTCCGCGTGACAATCGAGGCAGATTTTCGCCGTTGTCGCCGAGGCCAGCCCGAGTCGTGCGGCGATGCTCTTCGACTGCTCATTGGCAAGTACATCATAAGCGCGAGAATGCGCATCATCCTGCGCCCAGCTGACGTACTCATTCTGCAGAACGTTGGATCCTTCTCTCGGCACCGCGGAGCCGTGACATTGCGAGGCAGCGCATGTCGCAACGCCCATGTGAGTGTGGCCATCTTTTTCGGGCAACTCGGCAGAGGTCACACCGGCCAGCAGAACGGCAACAGCAGCGAGTGCGGTTCTATTCATCTTCGACATACCAGGGATTCCCCTCTGCATCGAGATACAGCTTCTGCATCTCTTCGTAATTCAGTGGTCGCGAGCCCTTGCGACCGAACACAGCGATCTGACCGCCAGTCTCGTCGACGCCGCGATCGCGATCCAGGCCCTTGGATAATGACAGGACCGCGCTCTGCGTTGGATAGCTCGCAATCAGTTCGGGTACCGGCATTGGACTGAAGCCATAAAAATTCGGCTGCGAACTCGGTGACGTCAGTTGTACAACTTTAAGGCCCGCCTCGCCATCAGCGACGTAAGCGTACAAAGAAGCATTGGTCGAGCCGACAACGACATCGCGGGTATCGCGTAGCTGGCCATCTGCAGTGAAAAATCCTACCAGCCTGGGTTCCTCAGGACTCCACACATCAACAATAGCGAGCCCCTGTGCGCGCGCGGCAACATAAGCGTAGGTTCGAGCAACATAAATCCGTTCCGCATCGCGAATCGGAATATGTGCGTCACTGATTCTGGGCTGGGTCGGATTCGTGACATCAACGACGCGTAGCCCGCTACTGTCGGTGACGAACAAGAACCGAAATTGCAGCGCAGAAGCCCGACCGTCATCCAGCGGCACGATGGCGGCCACGGCCGGCGTGAGCGGCTCGTCGACATCAATAATGATGAGCCCCTTATCCGCGATGACATAAAGATAGTGACCACCAATCGTGATGTGCCGTGCGCCGGCGAGGATGTTGTCCGGGTTCCAGGTAAGAGCGCGCTCGAGGAAGTTGTTGCTGATATCGCCATCAGAAAATGTCGTCACATCAACGAGGATCAAGCCTTCCGTGCTGTCGGTAACAAAGGCGTAGCTGTACATCGGGTGAAAAGGCTGCTCTTCGTTGTCGACGCGCATCAGGTCGCCCGTGTTGCGTGGCGGATGGATAGGCTGATTGGTCGGCAGCGCCATGCAGGTGGCGTATTTGGATTTGACGTCCGAATCGTGCCCGACTTTGCTGAACGGCAGCTCGACGATGCGCTGGCTGAAACCCTTATTCGCGATGTTGGCGACGTCATATACACGCAGGCCACGTTTGCCCTCCGCTGTATACAGGTACTCGCCGCGCAATTGCACGCAAGACGCCGGCCCGCCGCGGTGAGTCGCTGCGGTTTTCAGAATACCGCCGTTAGCCAGATGCTGCCGGTAGTTGTCCGGGTAGGCGTAGCGCTGCAAATAGCTGCCGATCACCGCCTGCGGCTCGTCCCATTCCGTAACTTCTGCGGCAAGCACACCGTCATCGAGCCCGGCCCAGGCGTTGAGGCCGACAAAATTGACGAAGTTCGTACCGAGTAACAGCAGTTGTGCCATCCAGGCGTTGTTGTCGCGATCAGCGCTCAGGTGACAGTTGCTGCAGGTTTTCGTTTCGGTTTTGCGGGTTGTGTGTGGAAAGTGCGGGTTCATCGCCTGCGAACTAAAACCGCTGGCCGCGATGGGCGGCTGCTGCGCGTAGATGTGCTCACGGTTCGCGTTGGTCGATGACAGGACCAGCGCCGATGAAGATCGAACCGGAGCGATCTTGCTGTCATTCAACGATCCGCGTCGACCGAGCATGAACATATCATCGCGAGCGACCTGCGGGTTATAGGTCGCGTAGTTGCGAGTCTCGCCGCCTTCGTAGTGATGCCGCTCTGTCTTCCAGTTTGCTTCGATCGGCAAGTGGCAGCCGGCGCAGCTCGTAACCCAGGAGGTATGACAGGTGTAGCACTCGATCTCCTCATCCCGATGCGCAAGATTTTCCGGCGCGACGTCGCTGCCCCACGCCTGGCTAGCCACGTCATTACTCATGAGCTTCGCGCGTGCCGCCTTTGCGTTGTATTCGGCATGCTTGGGATTGACGCTGTCTTTGACGAGGCTCAAGGTCCACTCGAGTTCCGGGTTAAGGACCGAGCGTTGCACCAGTTTGTCGCCCTGCCATTCAAAGCGGCGCTTACCGTCCTCGTTTCGATACAGCCGCATATCAGTCCCGCCCGGCGGTGCCGCAGGACCCGATGTTCTGAGATTCGGATACGACTGTGTCGTACCGTGGCAATCCTTGCACTCGACCTCTATAGCGCTCGCCACTTCGCCGTAAATGTGGCCGTTGCCGTGATTGTCCTGCGTGAAGTGGCAGTCGACGCAATGCATGCCTTTGTCGACATGGACCGATGCCAGATGAACGGCTTTGCCGAATTTGTCGGGGTCGTCATTGGCGACGATGTTGCCGTCAGCGTCCAGAAGGTTGCCGCGCAGGTCACGTTTCTGAACGGCGCGAAAATTCCAGCCATGGCCGTGGTAATCGGCGAACTGAGTATCGTTGAGCGACGGATTGAGATCGGTCACATTGCGCAGGAAGTCGATGTCAGCCCACTTGCCGCGAACAACGGCACCTTCGGGATTTCGATCCAGCAGCTCTCGCTGCTCGGCGATGCTCAACTCCTGCTGCTCCTCCGGCCACATGAGTGGTGCGTCAGACTCGTAATCCCACATCGTGTAGCCGAGATAGGAGTTCATGAACATGTTGGGCTGGTGCATGTGACAGACCATGCATTGGCTCGTCGGTATGGCTCGCGAAAACTGGTGCTGCAATGGGTGGCCCGATTCATCCCTGGGAATGGTCGGGTCGACCGATGCGGATTCACCGTCACGGCCGAACCTTGAATAGGGCCCCGAATGCCTCGAGTCGCGATCGTTGGCATACACGACATGGCAACTCGCGCAGCCCGACGATCGGTAGTCACCGGGTTGATCGTTAGTACCCATGAACCAGGTGAACGGATCATTCAGACGTGTCTTGTGAATATTGATGAGTGGCACAGCGATTCGTCCGCCAGTACCGGGTCCACGGTTGGACTGACGTGTGTCGGGTTTGCCGGGCTCCTCCAGACGCTGAATCTGTCCGAGCGAGTTGGGCAGTCCGGTTTCCGGAAACAGGTTGCCCAGATTTCTGCCGCCGTCCTCGAACACACGAAAGACGTCCCCGGGTTTGACGCTTTCCCAGGCGGGCAGGGGATACAGTTCCGGGATAACGCCATGTTGTCTGGCAACGGCGGGGTCCAATCCTGACCCGGTGACCTTCGCGGCCACGCCGTCCGCCGTGTAGCCTTCACCGAGTATGTAATTCTTGAACGGCAGTATGCCGTTGTTGTACGAGGCACCGCCCCATAACATGACGCCGGTCGCCATCATGCTGCGGACGTTGGCATCGATAATCTTCTGATGACATGCGCCGCAAGCCGCGGTTGCTACTCGGTAGTCCGAGGGATTCACGAAGCGTATGAATTCGGGGCTCTCGTGATTGAGGAGCGTGTAGCTGCGCTCCGGATTTGCACTGGATGGGTAGTGCCACGTATCGGGATACAACGGGCGGACATGCGCTTGCTCGAGAGCGTTGTCGTCGCTGTCGCGAACGGCCGAATTACCGCCGTGACAATCGGTACAACCCAACACCACCGAGGGACTGTTGTGCATGCTGCTGGCGTCGGTCGTCGTATGGCAGCTCACGCAGCCGTAGCTCTTCAGGTCGGCGGTTTGCTGCGACTGCCGCTCGGGTGCGGCCGGATATTCGGGGTAGTCGACATTTTGCGGCGACTCGGCTTCCGAAGCGAACAGAAGCACGGGCAGCAGCAACAGCAATAGTGTCAGTTTCTTATGCGTCATAAGTGATCAATACGCCAGTATCAGATTTGCGAGTACGGAATAGGCCGTGTCCGAGCCATAGAGTTGCTTGTATCCATCGCCTGCAACGAGTGCCGAGCCTGCGATACGCAGAATTATGTTTTGCGACGTGAGCGGTCGATAGGTGATTGCGAACGACAGGTCCTGACCGATGTTGCGATCAATGTTGCCCTGATTGCGCGCGGCCTCGAGCACGGCGGTATCGTCAAACCACAATTGGTTCACGTTAAGCGATGCACGAACTTTGGGTGTGACTTCCATATCAATGCCCGCGCCCACCAGCAATAGTCCCGGGTTGGTGAAATTCGATTGGCCATGGCCCTTGTTCGAGCGCATCGAATTCAACAGGCCGTTCTGTGATGACAGAGTTACGCGACCGCCGCCGATCAGGGGCACGGCCTGACGTATCCAGAAACTCGTATCAGCGCCGGCGATCAACGGGTTCTCAAATATTGCATCGAATCCGCTCGATTTATCATCGTAAGGGTCGTCGTCGCCGCTACCGTAAATGAAGGTCGCTCTGACTCGCACCCAGTCGAAATCTCGCGATACTTCGAGTGCGCCGAACGCGGCACTGATATCGCTTTCGAGATCAGCGAAGGTCGATGGCGTTTCGGTGCCGAACGCGTAGTAAGCGCTGGCCGTCATATTCCAGCGACCCAGGTGACCATCCCCGTTGTAGCCCACGTAGGTCACTTCGTACTCGCGGTTTTGTTGTACGCCGATCGCAGCAGGCCGACTGACAAATCCATTGGCATCGATGAAGGACTCGGCGGATTCGGAGTTGCGGTTGTGGACGAGTGCCAGCTGTGATGTGAAACCCAGTACCGGAAAGTCCTGCCGATAGAGGTTGACAAGAAAAACGTCGTCATCGCGCAGATCGGCGCTGATGTCGTTTAATCCGCTGTTAGTGTCTTTTTCGAGACGACGAAACACGCCGATGTTGTACTGCCAGCGATTGTTGTCCCGGGTACCGAAGAGACGAATACCGACCGGGCTGTCCTGAAACAGAAAGCCGCGAAAATCCGCCGTGATCGGTTGTATGCCGATCCTGAGGCTGTCGAAGTCGTAACGATCGGAGGCGTTGCGCAAATGCTTGTCGAGAAACAGTCCCTGGATGCCGACGAAGTTGTCGTTGCGGCTTGTGTCCTTGCTGGCGTCTGCTCGCAAAACGCCGGCTTCACCCA
>JALHUQ010000090.1 GCA_022866645.1 Woeseiaceae bacterium
ATCCGGCGTCGCCTGGCGATTGTCGTCATAGGCGTAAAAGCCGGCGCCGGATTTCTGCCCCAGTCTGCCCGCCTCGACTAACAAATCAGGCACACGATAGGATCTTGGATCGCCCTTTTCGTCGTCTGCCAGCGCTTCGCGGGCCTTGTATCCAACGTCCAGCCCCGCCAGATCAAACACTCGCAGCGGACCCATGGCCATGCCCCACTCTTCCATCGCCGAATCCACTTGCTGCGGCGATGCGCCCTCCAGCAATAACAGCTGTGCGGTTTTGCCATACGGGTTCAGCATTCGGTTGCCAATAAAGCCGTAGCAGACGCCGGAAACGACAGCGACCTTGCGAATTTTCTTCGCCAGCGCCATCACCGTCGCCAAAACATCGTCCGCCGTCTTCTCGCCGCGTACGACCTCTAGCAGTTTCATGATGTGCGCGGGACTGAAAAAATGCGTCCCAACGACATCCTGAGGACGCTTCGTCGCCGCAGCGATAGCGTCAACATCCTGATACGAGGTATTGGTCGCCAGAATTGCCCCGGGCTTACAAACGGCGTCCAGTTTTGCGAAAATTGTCTTCTTCAATTCCGGATCTTCGAACACCGCCTCGACAACCAGGTCGACATTGGCCAGAGCCGCATAGTCCGTCGACCCCGAAATCAAACCCCGACAAGCGGCCGCATCTTTTTCGCTGAGCTTGCCTCGCTTAACGCTGCCAGCGTAATTCTTCTCGACAATGCCGAGTCCGCGCTGCAGCGCCTCGTCACTGATTTCAATCATCGTCACGCGGATCCCGGCGTTGGCGAAGCTCATCGCTATTCCGCCGCCCATCGTTCCACCGCCAATGACGCCGACGCTATCCACCGGGCGTACCGGCGTGTCTTTCGTCAGACCGTCGATTTTGGAAGCCTGCCGCTCCGCGAAAAAAATATGTCGCATCCCGGCTGATTGCGGACTGTTCATGCATTCCATGAACGCATTGCGTTCCACCCGCAAACCCTCTTCGAATGTCATCGTTGCGGCGGCCTCAACGGCAGACACAATAAGCGCCGGTGCGATTTGACCGCGCGCGCGCTTCGCGAGAGCGGCGCGATAGTTGTCGAAAATCGACGCATCGTATTCCAGGACGGACAGTTCGCTGCTTCGTCGTATCGGCGCCCCACTGGTGACCAGGTTCTTTGCCCACGCCAGCGCGCCATCGCGCAAGTCGCCATCAACGACCTTATCGATAAGGCCGATCGCCGCAGCCTCAGCAACGGTGATCGGTGCACCGCTGGTGATTAGATCCAGTGAGGCTTTAACACCTGCCAGCCTGGGTGTCCTCTGCGTGCCGCCCGCTCCCGGCAACAAACCGAGATTCACTTCCGGCAGTCCGATTTTCGCCGATGGAACAGCACATCGATAGTGCGCCGCAAGCGCCGTTTCGAAGCCACCGCCGAGCGCCGTACCGTGTATAGCAGCAACGACCAGTTTCGACGAGGCCTCGATCGTATCCAGGAGGCCGGGCAGCCCCGGTTCCTGGAACGGTTTGCCGAACTCCGTGATATCCGCGCCAGCGATAAAAGTACTACCCTCGCAAAAGATCACCACCGCTTCAGATGCGTCGCCCTGTGCTTTGCTTATCGCATCAAGGAGACCGCGACGTACGGCGTGAGAAAGCGCGTTAACTGGCGGATTATTAACGGTAATTACGCCTATATTGCCTTCGAGCTCGTAACGAACGGGTGCTGACATCTTGTTTCCTTATTTCAAACGAACGTAGGCTATAATGCGCGCATGTACCATCAACTGACAGATCAAGCCGAGCGATATCTCAGATCCCTCTACAATCAGGACGATATCGCAGGGCAACTCAAACGCAAGTTGGCTGACCTCATGGCCTGTGGCGAGGCGAATGCCGATGCTGCCTGCAGAGCGCTAAAACTCAGTCGTCGTACCTTGCAACGTCGCTTGAAGGCCGAGAAAACCAGTTTTCAAAAAGTATTGCAGGAAGTGCGCGCGGTACTCGCCGTCAATTACCTGAGCGACGCGAGACTCAGGTCACTCGAAATTGCCATGTTGCTCGGCTACTCCAACATCAGCACATTTACGACCGCGTTCAAGTCCTGGTACGACTTGCCGCCGGCCGAATACCGTCAGAAATTCCTCGGCGTCTGAGACCGACGCTTAACTCGCTTTACGTATGACCCCGGCTTTTTCCCGAATAATATCGCCGATTATTGTTAGCGCCTCTCTCAGCAATTCCGCCCCAATAGTCAACGGCGGCAGGAATCGAATGACATTGCCGCGTACACCACAGGTCAGGGTTATTACGCCTCGATTTGCCGCCTCCGCTGCAACAGCCTTGGTCAGATCTGCCGCAGGGCTATTCGCATTATCATTTTCAACCAGTTCGATGGCGCTCATTGCTCCGTTAATTCGAATGTCGCCAACACAATGAGTCTCGCGTTGCAGGTGTTCCGCCCAGACTCGA
>JALHUQ010000091.1 GCA_022866645.1 Woeseiaceae bacterium
CCGAAGCGATTGCGGATCTGATCAACGCGGGGACATCACAAGCCGCCCGTGCGGCCTTGCGGTCGTTGTCGGGCGCGTTTTCAAACGCAATCACCGCGCTTGCCGAACAGCTGGTTCGCCTGCGGATGCACGTGGAGGCGGCGATCGACTTCCCGGAAGAGGAGATTGATTTTTTGTCTGACGAGCTGTTGCTTCGTCGGTTGGATGAATGCGCGGAAGCGTTTTCGCTCCTGCGTGCTCAGGCGAAACAGGGACGCGTTCTTCGCGACGGATTACAGGTTGTGATTGTTGGCAAACCGATTGCAGGGAAATCCAGCTTATTGAATTTGTTGAGCGGCCAGGATGCGGCCATCGTTACCGAGGTCGCCGGAACCACACGCGACATCCTGCGAGAGCAAATTGATATTGACGGACTCGCCGTTGAGCTGGTTGATACCGCGGGACTGCGTGAGGACCCGGACAGGGTTGAGCGGGAGGGTATTCGTCGGGCGCGAAAAGCACTGCAAGTCGCAGATGCGGTGCTTTGGATTCAAGACGCAACAGACGATGCGCCTGCCGAAATAACAGAGCCGCTCCCGGAGGGCGTTCCGGTGACGGTGGTCTTGAACAAAATCGATCTGTGCGCTGGATTGGGCAGCGCGAAAGAGGGCGCCATTCACCTTTCCGCGAAAACGGGCGAGGGCCTCGAGGCCCTGCGGCAACACATACGCGAGCTGGCGGGCTACGAAAACCTCGGTGAAGGAGCCTTCACGGCCCGAAAACGCCACCTGCAGGCACTCGACATAGCCGCCGCACACTTCGCTGCGGGCCGAAAGGCGCTCGACGAAACCCGAGCGGGAGAGCTGCTGGCCGAGGAGCTGCGCCTTAGTCATCAGGCACTGGGTGAAATTACCGGTGCCGTCTCATCCGATGATCTTCTGGGCCGCATCTTCTCCGAGTTCTGCATCGGCAAATAGCCCAGAGCCAGGGTGACAGTTAGGGTGACCGTGACCTTAACTCCCGGGTTAATTTCACTGTCACCCTAACTAGCCCAGCAGGCCCTCGCGGCGATAAAGTCGGGCACAAACCCAGGTCAGAAGGGCGCCGAAAACCAGCGTGCTGCAGACCGAAATCGCGACATGTAATCCGTTTATCGGCTCGTTCTTCACCATATCGACGATTATCAGGTGTTGACTCAAGGAGGGTATGAACATGAATTCGAGCTTCGGCCGCAGCGTCAGAATGCTGACCACGAGTATCGGCAGCGTAGGCGCGATCAACACGACACTCAGCCAGGTTTGCGCCTCCTTGTAGCTCTTCGTAAACGACGCGACGAGCGTCATCAGCGAAGCACCAAGCAGAACGAACGGCAGTAACAGGAAGAACGCCGCCATGACGACACCCAGATCGAAATTGGGCGTCATGCCGAGTTGCTGAAGCGGCATGAATTTCAGCACAACATAAAACGACAGCAAACTTAACAATAAAGAGGCGGCCATAAACACGCAGGCGGCCAGTATCTTGCCCAGGATCAGTTGTCCGCGAGTCACCGGCAGCGATAACAGTGGCTCCAGCGATCCGCGCTCGCGCTCACCGGCCGTGGTGTCGATGGCGAGCGACATGCCGCCCATCAGTAACGCAAAAATAAAGAAATAACTCATCATGCCGAGCAACATGGCCGAGCGGCCACTGGGTGTTGAGACGTCGATGGCGTCGATGTCGATGGGTCGCATCAACAGCGGATTTATGCCACGGGCGGACATGCGTATCGCGGCGAGTTGCTGGTTATAAGCGTACAGGGCGCCGCGCGCCCGGCGCGCCTCTTTTTCACCCTGAGAGTTCGCCTCATCGGAATACAGTTCGACGCGCGCCGGTATGGTGTCGGCGAGTTGCTCGCCAAAGCCCTCGGGCACCACCAGAACGACATCGTGCCTGCCCGATTTCA
Organism: Woeseiaceae bacterium; assembly: GCA_022866645.1. Classification (GTDB taxonomy): domain Bacteria; phylum Pseudomonadota; class Gammaproteobacteria; order Steroidobacterales; family Woeseiaceae; genus UBA1847. The sequence goes on from JALHUQ010000091.1 coordinate 1,925, forward strand.
CGGCCTCCGCCGCGCCATTAAAGTCCTCCGGACCGTCAACAATGTCTATGTTGCGACTTTCCAGAAAACGCATCAGATTCGGCGCCCGTTCCTGACCAACAACCGGCAGCTCCATCGTGCTCTCGGCGTCGTCGAGGGCGCGGTCGATCGACAAATTAATAATGAACGCGAACATGACGGGCCCAAATATCGGACCCATGATCAACGCCGACATCAAGGTGCGGCGGTCCCGCAGGTTGTCGACAATCTCCTTAAAGAAAACGGTGAGCAGTGTGCGCATCAAGCTTCTCCCACCATTTGTATCGCACACACGAAGGCCTCTTCGAGGTCCTCTTGTCCGGTGCGCTCTCGTATGCCTGCTATGGAGTCGTCGATCGCGACCTGACCGTTGGCGATGATGCAGATGTCGTCGCACAGTGCGGCAACTTCCTGCATGACGTGGGAAGAAAACAACACGCAGCGACCCGCGTCCTTGAGTTTCAGTATCAGGTGACGCAAAGAACGCGTGGCCATCACATCCAGGCCGTTCGTCGGCTCATCGAGGATGACGTTTTGCGGATCGTGCACGAGCGCCCGAGCGAGCGCGACCTTCGTGCGCTGGCCCTGCGAAAAACCTTTCGTGCGGCGATCAGCAAACTCTTCGATTTCGAGCAGGCGGACGATGCTTGCCACGCGGTCACCGACCTCACTCTTGTCGGTGCCACAGAGCTTCGCGTAGTAGGCGATGTTTTCGCGCGCCGTCAGATGCGGATACAGCCCGGCGCCATGCGGCAGTGCGCCGATCTTCTGTCGTGCCGCAAGACTGTCGGTGACGACGTCCGCACCATCGATCAGCGCTGAACCCCGATCCGGTTTCAGCACGGTGTACAGCACTCGCAGGGTGGTCGACTTGCCAGCACCGTTGGGACCGAGCAGGCCGGTGATTTTTCCGTCCGGCGCATCGAAGCTGACGCCGCGCAGGGCGTGCACTTTGCCGAATGACTTATGAACACCTTTAACGTTGATCATGGATTCGGCCCGGAAAAATCGAGAAAAAACGGCATCACGAAACTTCGCTCCAGACACTCGGCATCGACACTTTTCGGGTCCGCAGCAGCAATAAAGTCAGCGATGAGTCGGGGCGTACAGCCAACACCAATTTGTCCGTGCCCCTGATCCTTGCCGATCAAGTGCAGAGCATTCGAGAGATTAACCGAGGCAAGATCGGCATAGCGCGGCGGCGTAATGGGATCGGCATCGCCCGACAGCAGCAGGACGGGCAGCGAACTTGACAGCGGTAACTTGAAGTCGTCGTCGATCGGACCGGACGGCCAGACCGAGCAAATCGCCTCCAATGCCTGCAGCTGAAAGGCGCCCATGTAACTGGCAGCAAGCCCGTCATAGTCGATCGTCGTTTCGTCATAGAACGGTACGTCCTCGGCGCACATCACGGAGTTGTGCATGCCGAGCGACATCGAGTCCATCATTGCGATCATGGTCATCATGTATTGCGACGCGAGCGGCACGTAGTTGCCGGCGCCCGCCTCGTGGATGAGTAGCGGCATCAGGGCGACTGAATTCGGATGGTAGGCGAGCAAGCGTATCGCCGCCGCGAGCTCACCCTCTCCGAAGGTGACATCTTCCAGGCGCCCCGTACTCGGGTTCGGCACGCGGATTTTCGCCGGCGCTTCGCGCAACGTCGCGACTATCGCCTTGAAGTCCTCGGCGACACGCGGAAAGCGCTCGTTGCAGGCCTCGTCTTCGGCACATCGGGCAAGGATGTTGTCAACAGCCCGCTGGCTTTCGGTGGAGATTTCCGGGCCCAGCGAAAGCTGCGGCGGCACGACGCCATCGAGCACAACGGTGCGAGTCGATTCGGGGTAGCGGCGAGCAAAGTGTTGAGCAACCCGCGTGCCATACGAGACACCGTACAAATTCAGTGCGGGATAGCCGAGCGCCTCGCGAACCGCCTCGATGTCTGTGACCGCGACGCTGGTTGTGAAGAAGCGGGGATCGTAGGGCTGCTGCTCGAGACACAGCCGGGTGTATTCCACGGTGAGTTCCGTCGAGTACTCACCCTCCGCCATGGCGTCGTCAAAGTCGCAGTCCATCGACGCGGACTCGCCAGTGCCGCGTTGGTCGATCAGCAAAATGTCGCGATTTTTCCGCACCTCTTCGAAGGCCCAGGAATACGACGCGTAAAACTGCACGGAACCCTGCCCGGGGCCACCCGCGATCGGCAGGAGCGGGTCCGGCTCGGGCGTCAGGTTAAGAGCCGGA
>JALHUQ010000092.1 GCA_022866645.1 Woeseiaceae bacterium
CGTTGGACGCAAATCAACGTGAGGTTTTGCACTCCAACGGCAGAGTTGTGCATGCGGCGATCAACACTATCGAAGATTCAGCCGGCGGAAGCGTTCGCTGCATGCTCGCGGAGATCCATCTTCCAATCTTGCGCTAGGGCGCGTCGCAGATAAGAATTCTGGCGGACGCGCAAGCCTGTGAAATTGCGCAAATCAATAATGCGACGGCCCGGAATCCAGCGTATATTCAATTGCATTCACTCGAGGCCTTGAAATCAATCTCCAGGGATCCGGCGAGAAAAATATACTTTCTGGATGGTTCGAGTCCGAGCCCGTTGCCAGCTCCCGGTTTGCTATTCTGGACTTTTGACAAAGAAGACCAATAACAATGAGTAACGACAAAATCCTCATGTGTCCGCCGGATTACTTCTCGGTAGAGTATGTGATCAATCCCTGGATGGCTGGGCACGGAAATGACCTGAGCCTCGAGGTGGCGCGTCGGCAATGGGATGCGCTGCGGAATAAGCTCAGTGAATTCGCAGACATCGTGACGATGAAACCGCAGCCTGACTTACCAGACATGGTCTTCACTGCAAATGCCGGCGTCGTTTACGGTAACAAAGCGATAGCCAGCCATTTCATGCCACATGAAAGACGTCCCGAGGAACAACACTTCAAGAAGTGGTTTGGCGAAAACGGATTTGAGTTGCTGGACCTGGACGAAAAGATCGGATTTGAAGGGGCCGGTGATTGCCTTTTCGATCGCCGTGGTCCGTGGTTATGGACCGGATACGGATTCAGGACCGAAATTGAAGCACATGCGGAAATCAGCCGATTCTTCGACACAGATGTCGTATCGATACGCCTGACCGATGAACGGTTCTATCATATTGATACCTGTTTTTGTCCGCTGACAGACGGTTTCCTGATGTATCACCCGCCCGCATTTGACTTCGATTCGCGGATCGCGATTGAAAGTCGTGTTCCTCCACACAAACGGATAATTGTGGATACGGCGGACGCGGGGAACTTCTCTTGTAACGCCGTGAACATAGGTGATCAGGTGATATTGAATAGAGCGTCGGATCCGCTGAAAGCGTCCCTCAAACTCGCGGGTTTCGACGTTCACGAGGTCGAGCTGTCCGAATTTCTCAAGGCGGGCGGGTCTGCAAAATGTCTGACATTGAAACTCACTGAACCAGTACCTTAATCGCACCATGAGCAATGCGCATCATTACAGCATTCGGCCACTCGATCCCGCAGCGCACCTTTTCGAGGTACGGCTGACGGTCGCTAAACCCGACGAAACCGGGCAGGTATTCGCGATGCCCGCGTGGATTCCGGGCAGCTACATGATTCGAGATTACGCGCGGCACGTCGTGGCTATCCGCGCGGAGGCCGATGGCGTCGGTTGTGCAGTGACCAAGCTCGACAAAAGCCGCTGGCAGACAGACCCCACTGATCGTGCGGTGACGCTGGTGCTGGAAATCTATGCCCACGACGAAAGCGTTCGCGGCGCACATCTCGACTATACGCACGCTTATTTCAACGGTCCTTGCGTTTTTCCCGCCGTTGTCGGGCAGGAAGATGTTGAGTGCCGGGTGGATATCGCCGCGACCGACGCACCACAGGCCAGAAACTGGCGAGTGGCGACATCAATGAATCGGGCCGGTGCCGATCCTTACGGTTTTGGCGCTTACGTTGCCAGCGACTATGCCGAGCTCATCGATCACCCGGTGGAAATTGGGGATCTTTCAATCGGCGAATTTCTGGCGGGCGGTATACCTCACGTGATCGCCATACGCGGTAACACCAAAGCGGATATGGCGCGATTGTGTCACGACCTGCAAACGCTGTGTTCGTCGCAAATGCAGATGCTAAGCGCTCCGCGCGACCTTGATCGTTACGTGTTCTTGTTACACGCACCGGGTAGCGGGCAGGGTGGATTGGAGCATCGGTGGTCGTCAAGCCTCGTTTCGAGCCGCGACAACCTGCCGATTCGCGGCGATGAAGGCGTCTCTCCTGAATACCGTACTTTTCTCGGACTTGTCAGCCACGAATATTTCCATTTGTGGAACGTAAAGCGCATGAAGCCGGAAGTCTTCACGCCTTACGACTTGTCGCAGGAGACGCATACCGAACTCTTGTGGGTATTTGAGGGCATAACCTCGTACTACGATGACCTGATGTTGATTCGGTCGGGCCTGATTACTCAGTCGGACTACCTCGAGTTACTGGGACAGACCATTACACGCGTGATTCGCGGACCGGGTCGGCGTCGGCAAAGTGTCGCCGACTCCAGTTTCGATGCGTGGACAAAATTCTACAAGCAGGACGCGAATGCCGTGAACGCGATAGTCAGCTACTACGCGAAAGGCGCGTTGATCGCGCTTGCTCTGGACCTGAAACTCCGATCCGAGACCGACGGGCACGTCACTCTCGACGACGTTATGCGAGCGTGCTGGGAGAAATGGGGCGAAACGGGACTGGGCATGCCGGAGCGTGGGCTGGAAGATGTGAGTTGCCAGATATCCGGTCTCGATCTAGGCGATTTTTTTGACGCGGCGGTTCGAGGAACAGGCGAGTTAGCGCTCGAGCAACTGCTGCATGATCATGGCGTCGATTACTGTTTGCGAAAATCGAAGGGCCGCAATGACAAGGGCGGCGATAATGTTGATCTCGGCAAGTTGCCTGCCGTATGGCTGGGCGCAAATCTCGAAGTCCGCGCCGGCAAGGCGGTCTTCGTCAGTCTCGCAAACGGAGGGCCCGCTGAATGTGCCGGTGTCTCCCCGAGCGATGAGCTTGTTGCGCTCGACGGTGTACGCGTTGATGTATCCGGAAGCGATACTCGAATTCGTCGCTACAGGCCGGGGGACAAGTCAACACTAACGCTGTTTCGCGCCGATGAATTGCTGACCCTGAAGTTGACATGGGCGGAAGCTCCGGCCGATACCTGCTATCTGATAAACGATGTCGATGCGGTCGCTGTCGCGCTCGAACGCCGAGACAACTGGCTGAAAGCGCAATGAAACTGCTGGCAAACCCGACGCTGCGATTGTTTATCGGCGCAGCGTTGATAAGCCTGTCGCCTGTTTGGGTTCGACTTGTCGATGTCGCGCCTTCTACCAGTGGTTTCTATCGCGTGTTGATAGGCGGCACGGCGCTGGTTATTTATCTGCTCGCGACGCGTCGGCGATTACACTTGTCGAAACGTGCCTGGTGGTTGCTGATCGTCGCGGCGGTTTTCCTGGCCCTTGATCTCTGGTTCTGGCATCGCAGCATCAATTACATTGGCCCCGGACTTTCGACGCTACTCGCAAACTTCCAGGTTTTCTTCATGATGATTGCCGGTATCGTTTTGTTGCGGCAGACACCAAGACCCGCCCAAATAATCGCTGTGCCGCTCGCGCTGGTCGGTCTTGCACTAATCGTTGGCTTCGACTGGGCCACATTGCCGGAGAACTACAAACTCGGCGTCGTCCTGGGACTGCTGACCGCAATGGCGTACGCCGCTTATCTGCTGACATTGCGACTGATACGCGAGACCTCAACATTCCGCGTTCCTACACGCGAAATGGCGGTCGTCTCTATTATGTGCGCGGTGATATTGGCCGTATCGGTTGTAGCCGAAGGGGAATCACTGGCAATTCCGAGTTACGCAGACCTGGGGTGGCTAATCGCATACGGTGTACTGTCTCATTGCCTGGGTTGGTTATTTATTGCGAGCAGCTTGTCCGAAGTGTCCGCGGTCGAAACAGGAATCGCGTTGTTGCTGCAACCGACCCTGAGTTTCGTCTGGGATGTGCTGTTTTTCAGTCGACCGATGACCGCGATCGAACTGGCGGGTGCCAGCATTGCACTGGTTGCGATCTATCTGGGCTCACGACCGTCCTCAAAGCAAGTCTAATGCGCCAGGCAATATGCTCAGTTCGAAATCCGTTTGCATCGGCTGAACCTCGCCGTCCAGGTGCGACGATATCGGTAGCTCCGCTCTTATCGTCAGATGCGTCACTGGTCGATGGACTATTTCCGCCTCGTGCATGTGTTCGCCGCTCATTAGCTTGGGCAGCAAGGTAAGTATCCGTCGGCGCGTCACCGGCTTGGCGATGAGCAGCTCCAGAATATTGTCGGCGTTGTCGGCCGTCGGGGCGATGTGAAACATGCCACCGACCCAGGGTCCGTTGCTGATAGCCGCCAAAGTTAGCGGCCCGTCCCAAACGTAGTCGCCTGCGCTTATGCGTAATTGCGGGCTCGCGATTCCGTCGATCATCGTTCTGAGTATTGCGAGCAGGTAGACAAGATCGCCAATCGGTAATTGTATTGATTGGGCAACTCGCGTGACTTTGGCATCGAAACCGATACCGGCACCGTTCGCAAAAAATCGATCATTGAATCGTCCGGCGTCGATCTTCCTAGGCGTTACATTGGCCGCGATGCGATCCGCAAGCAGCCGGGTTGCATGCTCCCAATTCAGTGGAATATTGCAGGCTTTCGCGAAATCATTTCCGGTACCCGTCGGTATTACGCCCAGCGCCGCCCGATTGTCCGATCGCAATATGCCGTTGATGGCTTCGTGGACACTACCATCGCCTCCGGCGACGATGACGCGTGTTGCGCCTTTATCGACCAGCTTCAGCACCTGCGCCTCGAGATCGCCAGCCGATCGACTCGCGTGGTATTCGATGTCGAGTCCACTTTGGCCCATAAGCTCAACTATTCGTGGTTGACGCCGACCCGCCCGGCCGCGTCCTGCGGTCGGATTTAGAAACAGGTGTATCGTGTCTGCTGCCATTTGCCGATGCTACAATGCACACGACTGTTCTCGCAAAACACGGATTAGCGGCAATGTTGGAATTAGGCGTCAAATTCTTAATCAGCTACTTCATCGGCTCACTGATGGGCGCGATGATAATGGGCAAATTACGAGGTGGTGTCGATATCCGGACGATGGGCAGTGGCAACGCCGGTGGCACAAATGCACTGCGAACTCAGGGCGTCTTTTTTGCACTCGGCGTTGTGATTATCGACATCGGCAAAGGCGTTATCGGCGCTGGAATCGTGCCAGAACTCCATTTGCCGTTCATACCCGAAGATCCAATGCTCTCCAGAACCTGGCTCACGATCTGTTGTTCGGCGGCAGCAGTGCTCGGTCATGTCTGGCCGATCTATCACGACTTCAAAGGCGGCAAGGGAGCCGGAACTTTTGTTGGCACTCTGGTAATACTCGGTCCAAATCTGATTATTGGCGTTTTGCTGGTATGGGCGTGGGTGCTGGTTGTCTCTGGTTTCGTCGGGCTGGCAACGATGAGCGCCGCGACCGCGCTGCCGATATATCTTGGCGTCGCTGTCTTGCCTGACGCGCAGCCGATATTCATTTACACCACGGTCATGGCAATGCTCATCATCTTTTGGCACCGATCAAATATTCAACGCATGCGAGACGGCACCGAACATCGCAATACGGGCTTGATGATTTTTCGCCGCAAGGATCCGGGTAAGAGCGATGATCAGCCTTGACGCCGACGTAATTCGGCAGTTTGTCGGCAAACCGGCTCGCGAGAAGCTTGCGGCAATCAAGGTCTTCGACGAAATAGACTCAACGAACAGCTATCTGATGCAAATACCGGGGCCGATACCGGGACAGATGGGGATTGCCGTAACGAGTAACCAGACGGCAGGCCGCGGCCGCTTTGGCAAAAGATGGCAGTCGCCGCCAGGTTCCGGCCTGTGCCTGTCGGCGGCCTATACATTCTCATCGCAGCC
>JALHUQ010000093.1 GCA_022866645.1 Woeseiaceae bacterium
ACTCGTTGGTTGCTCGACAACGGATCGCTCGATCCAAATGCGGTGGGCTCGGCGTCAGTTAATCTGTTGATGCTCACTGGCACCGTTGTCGGCGGCTGGCAAATGGCGCTGGCGGGGCTTGCCATCGTCAATGGCGCGGCGTCCGGTGACGAGTCTTTCGCCGAGGCAAAGTTGATGACCGCGCGTTTTTACGCGCTACACATCCTGCCCAGAGCGAACGGATTTAGCGCTGCGGCGATGGCCGGACCTGATGCGGTCATGGCCTTGTCCGAAATACAGTTCTGATTTCTCAGGAATAGATCCGCTTCAGCAACGGCGCCATTTTTCGCATGCCGACGATGCTGGTCGTCGTCAGCATGCCGGCCATCATCGCGCCGGTGACACCGCAAGTCAGGATGTCCTGACCGGTCAGCCAGAGACCGGGAATGGTGGTTTTCGGACGTAACCATTTCTGTTGCATGCGAGTGGGCGTGTGCGACAGGCCGTAAAGTTCGCCATGCTGGTAGCCGCTGAACCAGTTGGTCGACAAGGGTGTAGAAACCTCGTAGTAATCCACCTTGCCGCGCAAGCCAGGAAGCTTGTCGTACAAGTGGTTCATCAGGCGCTCACCGAGCTCAGCCTTGAATGCGTCGTAGTCATCGCCACGCTTGCCCCAGGTCTTGTCGCGCCATTTTTCGAACCACTGGTAGGGCGCCGGTGCCACAATTTCGATCGTTGCAGTTCCCGGATGACGTTCGAGATAGTTCGGGTCTTTCGCAGACGGGAACGAAATGTAGACAACCGGGAACGGTTCATTCTCGTTGTTGACGAAGCGCTCGACGGCAGCGTCGTAGTCGTTGTCCGGATAGATCCAGAAGTTGGTTTTTGGCAGTCCGAGTTTCTCTGCGGTGCTCTTGAGCCCTATGTAAACTCCGAGATGCGCAATGCTGGGTTCAACGTTCTGCAATTTTCTCTTGTAGCCGGCATGCTCGGCTATGTCGGCAGGCAGAAGTTTCTGGAAGGTATTGCCGACTCCGGCGGATGAGATAACACAAGGACACTCGATGCGGTGACCGTCCTTCATCAACACGCCTCGAACCTTGCCTTCTTCAACGACGATGTTTTCTACCGCTGCGTAGGTAAAAACTTCGCCGCCCGCCGCCTGGATTTTGGGGATGATGCTATCTGCGATTCGCCATGAGCCGCCGATGGGGTAATAGCCACCGTGCAGGTAGTGACGGACGATCATGGAATGCACGAGAAATGTGGACTGCCTGGGTGGCAGGCCCATGTCGCCCCACTGGCCACACAACACGGCGATCAGATCCTGATCACTCGTGAGTTCGCTGAGTACGTCGTAGGTGTTCCGAAACAGAAATCGCGAAGACTTCCATAACAGGTAAGGCCACATTAGCAGGTAGTGCCAAAATCCGAAGCTGCGCTTCATGCCATAGGCGCGCAGGGCGCTGCCGGCTTTCGCCAGTAACCTGAGATAGCGGTCGATCGCTATTTCCTCACGGGGGAACTGCCGAATCAGGTTGTCGCGGTATTCGTCTTTGCCCGCTACGGCATTGAAGACCTTGTCACCGATATAGAAACGATCGTACTCATCATCCATCGGCGCCCAATGCAGGTTTCCACCCGACAGGTAATCGAACATTTTACGAGTACCGGTTTTCGCTCCGACTTCACCGATGTAATGTACGCCGACGTCCCACTCGTAGCCGTTGCGCTCGTAAGAGTGCGTAAAGCCGCCAGCGGTGTAGTGCTGCTCGAGTACGCACACCTTCCAGCCGAGGTCACTCAGCAGGGCGGCAGAGGTCAGGCCACTCATTCCCGAGCCGATTACGATAGCGTCGTATTTTTCCGCGAGGCGGCCGGGACGATACCGATAACCGATGCGCAGCGTGCTGGGTGTTTTCGTCGCCATCGGCTAGTTGGATGCCCCGTTATCGCGCACGTAGGTCATGATGTTGAGGTAGGTGTCGATCCAATAGGTTTCACGATTCGCTGCGAGGAATTGCAGCAACTCTTCGTGCGCCTCCGGGGATGTCGCGAGGTGATCGCCACCGACGCCATGAAACAGGATATTGAGCAACACACCGTCTTTGCTGTGTTCTTCAACCCTATGAATCAGTTCAGCACCCGTGAACCCAACGGATCCGACCAGAAAAATCGAACCCTCCGGGATACCCTCGTCGCGGGATTTAACGGCGACAAACATCGGTGCAACTGCATCGACATAATTCCCACCGCTGGTGAGCTCGTCAAAACAAGGTGGTGTGAAAGTGCGGTCGTCACGACCGTCAATGGCATGCAGTACCGTATTTGCCATGATCACCTCGGCCACCAGGTCCGCGACGCTGCGGACGTCGAGATCAAGGTGCGGAGCAACCCAGTCTCTGTCCGGTTTTCCCCTGCTGCAACCGTGATAGATCGTATGATTGCCCAGCTCGTGGCCGGCTTCTGCCGCGGCGCGCCACTCGGACAGTCTCTGGTGCACGGAAGGATGTGCGAGAGTCAGATAGAATGATCCCTTGATGTTGTGTTTGTTCAAAGCCGGTAACGCATTGTCGAGTTGGCTTTCGAGTGCGTCGTCATAGGACAAACTGATGGCGACCCTCGCGCCGTTCGGCCATGTCATGGTTTCGTCGGCGACCGCCGGCCGCGAAAAGGCGACAGAAAACATCGCGATGGATAATAGGAAGAACAGCATCGCAATACTGCGCTCCATTTAGTCTTTGTAAACCTTGCCGCCTTTCATTACGAAATCGACGTCGAGCAGTTCATCGATATTTTCCAACGGTGATGCATCAACCGCGATGATGTCGGCGAACTTGCCGGCTTCGATCGTGCCGATGGAGTCGCTCATGTCGATAAGGTCCGCCGCGTTTATGGTGGCAGAAATAATAACATCCATCTCTGACATACCGGCTGCCACCATCAGAACAGCTTCCTCGGCATTCCTGCCGTGCTGTGAAACTCCGCTGTCCGTCCCGTACGCGATATTGACCCCCGCCTTATGCGCCTTCTCGAACGACCCCGCCATATCGTTGCCAACACGAATGGCTTTTTCCCTGATCGCGGGACTCATGAATTCGGACTCGACAGCCATCGTTGCGACGGTCTTCCCAGCCAGCAATGTCGGTACCAGATAGGCGCCAGTCTCTTTGAACAGTTTGATCGCGCGCGGCCCGGTGTAGGTGCCATGCTCGATGCTGGCCACACCGGCTTCAAGCGCGGCGATGATGCCTTCTTCCCCGTGGGCATGTGATGCAACTTTCTTGCCCATGCGTGCAGCCGCCAGAACCACCTCTTTGAGTTCGTCCATTTCCATCTGCTGTTCCGTGCCGGTGGCGCGGTCGGTCAATACGCCACCCGTCGATGTGATCTTTACGAGGTCCGCACCGTACTTGATGACGTTGCGGGTCGCGCGGCGGCAATCGTAGGGTCCGTCACAAATATTGGTGGACGTCAGTATTTCCATGAAGTCAGGGTTCATGCCACTAACGTCCATATGACCACCCGTGATGCCAACGCCACCCGCCGCAATGATGCGTGGGCCGTCTATCCAACCCTTCTCGATGGCATCACGCATGGCGTACATTTCCTGCTCCGACGACCCGACGTCGCGGACCGTCGTAAACCCGGCCCGCAATGTATTCATCGCGAAAAAGATGCTGCGCATCTGCATCAATTGATCCGACATCTTCAACGCTTCGCTGTCGTTCTTGGGACCGAGTTCGCCCTGCAGATGGACGTGCATGTCCATCAGACCGGGAAGAACGAATTGCTTACTGAGATCGATCACAGTGACGTCGCCGCCGAAATCAGCGGCGCTGGCGTAGCCATTTTTGACGGCGATAATTCGACCGTCCTCAACGACGATAGTCTGTCGTGCGGCGGGCGCCTTGCCGGGCACAGCCAGCAATTGTCCTGCATGGATCAGGGTGGTCTCGGCAATTCCGGGCGCCGCGAACGCCAACAGGATTAGCGCCGCAATCAGTCTGCGATGAAGTGTCATAGGAAGGTCCTTATTATCTGATTTTTCTTAGTAAATTCAGTTTCTTATCGGTGTAGGGCGCATAGCGAAGCGCGAGATCAGGCCACCATCCACGTTTCATTACCGCTTTCATGTGGCTGAAGGTTTCGAAGCCCCTCTTTCCGCTGTAAGCGCCCATGCCGCTCGGCCCGACTCCGCCAAACGGCAACTCATGGACCGTCATGAACATCATGACGTCATTGACGCAGGCATTGCCGCTACTGACTTGCTCAAGAAACTTTCTTTCAGCTCGTTTGTTATTGGTAAAAATATACGCCGACAGCGGTTTGTCGCCACTGCGAATAAGGGCGATCGCCTCTTCGAGGTTGTCGGCGCGAACGATCGGCAGCACCGGGCCGAATATTTCCTCTCGCATGACCGCGCTGTCAGGCGCGACGTCCGTTATCACCGTCGGAGCAATGTATTTGTCCGCCGCATCAAGTTGGCCGCCGATGACAGTGTGCCCGGATGCGATGAATGCACTGACTCGCTGGAAGTGGCGATCATTGACCATGCGCCCGTAGGAATCCGATTTCTGCGGGTCGTCGCCAAACATTTCGCGAATACATTTTTCGAGTAGCGGCACCAGCAATGCTTCGGTGTCGGTATCGGTCAACAGGTAATCCGGCGCGATGCAGGTTTGTCCGGCGTTGGTAAATTTTCCCCAGGCGATGCGCCTCGCGGTTGTCTCGAGATTCGCATCCGGCAAAACAACACAGGGCGACTTGCCACCCAGCTCCAGGGTGACTGGTGTGAGGTGTTTGGCTGCTGCTGCCATGACGATACGACCGACGTTGCCGCCGCCTGTGTAGAGTATATGGTCGAAGGGCAGATCGAGCAGGGCGGTGGTCTCTGGCACCGAACCTTCAACAACCTTGACGCAATCCGGATCCAGGTATTTGGGCAGCAGCCGCGCCAACAGCGCCGAGGTGGCAGGCGCGAGTTCCGACGGCTTTATCACGACGCAGTTGCCAGCGGCGATCGCCGCCGACATTCCGGCGAGCGTCAGTTGCACCGGGTAGTTCCAGGCGCCGATGACGAGGACGATCCCTAAGGGTTCCGGCTGGATCCAGCTCTGCCCGGGTTGCCCAAAGACCGGGGTCGAAACACGCCGTTTTCGGGTCCAGCGATTCAGGTTTTTGGCGCTATAAGCCGCGTCAGCGCTAACGTAGGACGTTTCTGTCATGAACGATTCCGAGGCCGATTTCCCAAGATCGGCCTTCAAGGCCGCAAACAGCTCAGCCTCGCATTCGCTCATCATCTTTTTTACTGCATTGAGCTGGGCGCGTCGCCAGGCAAGGTCCCGGGTCTTGCCGCTGTCGAACACCGCTGTCAGATTCCTGAACAGCTCTTTGAAGTCGGCATGATTGACAGGCGAGGACTGCAGGACGGGTTTCGACATTTTGGTCTCTCTAGTGCAGGCCGATCGATATTGCCTGCCGAAATACTCATAGGGAAGGGAAATACGGTAGCAAGCTACGGTATGATTTCGCGCATTCATTAACGAATGGAATTATAGCAGTGATAGAGAACCTTAGATTGCCCGGTTGGTGGATGGGCCTGGCACTCGCCGTACTCGTGTCATTCGCGGCAGGTTATGCAGCGGACTGGTTTGGCGTGGCGGTACTTGGATTCGCGAAAAGCCCGGTCAGCGCCATCATGATGGCGATAGTTCTCGGCATGCTGGTCGCCAATACCGTCAAATTGCCGGACAGCATTCAGCCAGGGCTTAAGTTTTGCACCTCGGCGATACTCCGCATCGGCATCATGTTGCTCGGCATACGCCTGAGTCTTACGGGTACCGGGCAATTCACGCTGGTGGCTTTGCCATTCGTTATTGCGGCGATTGCCATCGGTCTTTTCACCGTGGGATTGCTGGGGCGTTACATGGGTCTCTCCCGGCAGCTCAGCGGGCTGATTGCCGTCGGTACCAGCATTTGCGGATGCACCGCCATCGTCGCTACGGCCCCCCTGATCAAGGCTAACGAATCCGAAGTCAGTTACGCCGTCGCCTGTATTACCGTCTTCGGTTTGGCCGCAATGTTTGTCTACCCGGTCCTGGCACATCAGGTGTTCGCGAGCCAACCGGAACTCGCCGGGTTGTTCCTCGGCACTTCTATTCACGAAACCGCGCAGGTCGCCGGCGCCGGCATGATGTATGAGGCGCAATACAATGCGCCGGTCGCTCTCGATATCGCGACGGTGACCAAGCTGGTTCGTAATCTGTGCATGATTGCGGTGATTCCTCTTGTCGGCGTACTTTATGGTCGGGAGCACGCCAGGGAGGATACAGGCCGAATAAACTATCTGGCGATGATCCCCTGGTTCATCGTTGGTTTTGCTCTGATGTCAGCACTACGGACCGTCGGCGACATGGGTGACAAGCCATTTGGCCTGCTGGCCCCTGCCGATTGGAAGCAAATCGTAGAGCTTGTAAAAGATGCGGCAGAGCGTTGCCTGCTCGTCGCCATGGCGGCGGTTGGCCTGACATCGATGCTCGCCGGTATCATCAAAATCGGATTGCGGCCGTTTGCGCTGGGTTTATTCGCCGCTGTATTGATCGGCGGTGTCAGTTTCGCTCTTATCTCATTGTTCGCTGCTGATCTGATCGCTCTGCTGGCCTGATTACACCGGGCGACTGAAAAGCCGCTAGTCTGTCAATGCCGTGACCCCGATTCGGGCCAAGCGGACTTGTGTCACAAATCCCAAAAACAAACAAATAGCGTTGGAACCTTTTCGCCCCAATAGTCGTGCCATTGAGTAATGGCATCACGAACAGTGCCCGTCAACGGATCGGCACAACGGGAGCGGAACCAATGCTTGAAATCATGAACTCACCAGGCCGTAACGGCTATGCGTCGCACAGCGGGCAACGGCAGGGGCCTCAGGGCTTGATCCTTGCGGCTGGCCGTGGGCAGCGCCTTGGGTCCAAGGTCGACGAGTTCCCGAAGTGTCTGTTGCAAGTGGGTGGCCGCACTTTGCTCGATCACCAGCTGTCGATGCTCAAATCTGCCGGCATAACCGATGTGTGTGTTGTCGTTGGCTACAAACAGAGCGTGGTAACTCGCGCCTGTCACCATCGGGCACAGATTATCAATAACCCGCGTTGGGCAGAGACCAACAGCCTTTACTCGTTCTCGCTCGCGCGTCAATGGGTCAACCGGTCAGTCGTGGTTATGAACTGTGACGTTCTTGCAGATCCTTCCGTACTAACGCGCTTGTTAGAGAGTAAATCGAGCAGTTTCGCGTTTGATTCTGGTTCCGGCGGAGACGATGAGCACATGAAGGTCGAGCTATCGAACGGCAGCCTGAAGTCGATGAGCAAATCGCTTGATGCGTCCCTGGTCCACGGAGAAAATGTCGGCATGCTGCATTTCTCGGCCGATGATGCAAAGAACCTGTTTAAACATGCTGAATCGATCCTTAGTCAGGGTGGCGAAAACATGTGGATGGCATCGGCCGTTCAGGAACTGTCTCGCGAACGGGACTTGCAGGGTGTCGATATTGAAGGTTCCGCATGGATCGAGATCGACTACCCGGAAGATCTGGAGGCCGCTTGTAATCGTATCTGGCCGATGATAAAGCGCAAGAAGCCGGCGAGAGATAGATTCCGGAGCGCTGTCCAACCGACGATCAATATACCTTGTTATGATTCGTTCTAGTTTCGAATCAGTGATGTTGGAGACAAACAAGCCTGATATTGATGCCGGACTTTTCTACAAGTTCCGAGTTGGACTCACTGGCATTACACACTTCAGCAAGCGCCACCGCGGCCTTTTTATCAAAGGATCGCTGGCGGCTATCGCGGTTGTTGCGGCCCGGCTGGCGTTGCCGTGGCCGTTACGGGCAATCGCCGAAATCGTGGCTAGCAGCGACGGCGCCGCAGGCTCGCTGGCGATCTCCAACAATGAAGTCATACGACAGTCGTTGCTCTTCCTGTGCTGTATCGCAGCCCTCGGTTTGTTTGATTACGTAGCCCGACTATTCTTCAGTCGCTTTTCGATTGCCACGACAAGAGATCTGCG
>JALHUQ010000094.1 GCA_022866645.1 Woeseiaceae bacterium
CGCAGCGAACGCCCAGAATCGCTTGCCGTCGTTGGCTGCCCAGGGAAAGGAAAACGTGCGAAATGTCGCTCCGCTGGCAGGCTGGTCGAACGGACAAATCTGAAAGACTACCTCCCCCTTGCCGCATCTCTGGTTGCCATCATTTGAGCAGAGCGCGCTCAGAATTGCGTCGGGCTCGTTGCTATCGCCTTTTCGCCGATAGACGACGACAAAATCCTGGCCCACGGCAGTGACGGAAACGCCGGTTACCTGGTTTTGTTCCTCCGAAATCTTTATCGAATTTGTCCACGTCTTACCGTTATCAGATGATCGCCTGAGGAGCAGCTTTGCGCCGCCACTATTGCCGGTAAATACGGCATAGACGACGATTAATGTGCCGGTCGGTGTTGAAACTGCAATCGGTGCCGTCTCACCCTCCACAAAGACTTGTTCGTTGATCGTGCCTTGTTGAGAAACCGGATCTACGAGGTAATAAAACGCGGGTTTATCGATGAACCGCCCCTCGGATCCGTCAGCTACGGTGATGATTCTATTTTCCGGCTTCCAGAAGTCTTGGTCTTCCTGCGGAAATTCGACCCAGCGTTGAATCGCGAGCACACCGGCATCGCTGTCACGGAAAGCCGCAATGTAATTCAGGATCGCGAGACCGGGAGAATTGCCGGGAATCGCAACGACACCCGGATCTGCAGCGAATCCCATGCCGAGCGAGTTGGGGTGACCCAGGAATCCCGGCGCAAGGCGGCTGTACCAGGTTTGGCCGGCATCGCTACTCATGCTGACGCCCATCCAGGAATCACCCTGCACCGTCGTCAAATCGGCCGCGCGCAAGTCGTTATAGGCGCAGAAGATGTAGGCCTCGTTGCCTGGGCGAACGATGCACGACGGTTCCTGCTGCTGCTTCAATCCCATGTCCCGAATATTGGCGGGATCGGGAGTAATGCCAATGATGTTTGTATTCGCACTCGGCGTAACAAAATCGCCTTGGGCGGCCACTGGATTCGCTGCTGCAAAAACCAACAGTCCGACTGCGATGATCGAGCACATGCCCGATTCCCTGATTCCTTGCATTTTCCGCTCCTGCCGGCAGCCGCGTATTACTGGCTTATTTTCGCGCGTATGGCGTCGGGTTGCCGGTTATTATTTAAGCGAGCATTATAAGTCAAGCACATGGAATACCGAAGACAATTAGTAAATACGTAATTACCCGGACAAAAAAGCAGGTCATAAGAGAAGCATTACTCGTTATGTGAAGTGAGACCATCTTTGACAGTTCAACGATCGATGACGGCCCTGACCTTCATATCCCGACAGGGCTCACTCCGACTCCATTCTAAAGGTCGAAATTAATTAGAGGTCGAAATTGATGCCCTGCGCCAGTGGCAGGTTCTTGCCCCAGTTGATCGTGTTCGTCTGACGGCGCATGTAGGCTTTCCAGGCATCACTGCCTGCTTCACGGCCGCCGCCGGTTTCTTTTTCGCCACCGAAAGCCCCGCCGATCTCGGCACCGGAGGTGCCGATATTGACGTTCGCGATTCCGCAATCGGAGCCGCCCGCCGACAGGAAGTACTCGGCGTGCTGCAGATTGTCGGTAAAGATGGCCGATGAAAGTCCCTGCACGACGCCGTTTTGCATCGCAATGGCTTCGTCCAGGGTCTCGTAGGAAATCAGGTAAAGAATCGGCCCAAAGGTTTCGGTCTGCACGATATCCCAGTCATTCCTGGCGACCGCTATTGCCGGTGTCATGAAATTACCCGGTCCGTCCAGGCGCTCACCACCGCACAAAATCTGACCGCCAGCTTCGCGGACAGCGGCACAGGCTGCTTGCACTCTTTCGATAGACGATGCGTCAATCAACGGTCCCATCAACGTGTCAGGCTTCAACGGATCGCCGATACGAATCTGGCCGTAGGCTTTGACAAGCGCTTCCTTGAGTTCTTCGAATCGTGAGCTGTGCGCGATGATGCGCCGTGTTGACGTACAACGTTGGCCGGCTGTACCGACGGAGCCGAACACAATAGCCGGTACGACGAGATTCATGTTCGCGTACTCGTCGACAATAATCGCGTTGTTGCCGCCCAACTCCAGCAGGCACTTGCCCATGCGGGCAGACACGTTTTCGCTGACCTGACGGCCTACGGCGCAGGAGCCGGTAAACGAGACCAGGTTAATGCGTCGGTCGTCGACAAACTTTTGCGCGAGTTGATTGCTGCCGTCATTGATCAGGAAGAATATGTCGGGCAAGTCCATGCCGGCGAGGGCATGGCTAATGATTTTTTGTACTGCAACGCCGCACAAAGGCGCTTTCGGCGACGGCTTCCAGATGTTCACGTTGCCGCAGATGGCCGCTATGCACGAGTTCCACGCGTACACCGCGACCGGAAAGTTAAAGGCTGAAATCGTGCCAACGATGCCCAGCGGGTGCCACTGTTCGTACATGCGATGCTGAGGCCGTTCCGAGTGCATGGTGCGGCCGTACATCATTCGCGATTGGCCGACCGCGAAATCAGCAATATCAATCATCTCCTGAACTTCGCCGTCGCCTTCGGCTTTGATTTTCCCCATTTCCAGAGACACGAGGCTGCCGAGCGCGTCCTTGTGTTCTCGCAGCGCATTTCCGATACGGCGTACCGCTTCGCCGCGCAAGGGTGCAGGGATCGCTCGCCACGCAACAAAGGACTTTTCGGCTGCAGCGACTACTTTTTCGTATTCGGCCAGCGTCGTAGAACGAACGCTCGCGATGACTTCGTTGGTCGCCGGATTTATCGACTCAATGAGCCCGGCCGACTTGTCGGCGCTGGATTTCGCACCGATCCAGGTGCCGTCGTTGACCGCGCCGAGGCCCAGTTGATCAAGAATTTGTTTCATCGAATTGCTCCTAAGTCGGCGCGCATTGTGCCAATGTCGTCGCAGGCTTGCCAGTTTTGGCGGCTACTTTGGCGGATGAAAAATGTCACGAAAACAAAGGCTTTTGCCGCCTGATGATCGACATCCTGAAGTTGCCTGAAATAGTCTTTCTAAACCTTTGATTACATGAGAAACTTTTGAGCCACCATTGCACCCGTGGCATAGTCCGCGCTGCTCGATCGGGCTGAGCCCGGTCGCCAATCGACGAGAAGACGAGAAACTGTGAGCAAATCCATACCGAAAAGTGACTGGCATCCCGCGAGCTGGCAAAGCAAGGAGGCCACGCAGCAGGCAACGTACCCGGATTTGGCAGCGCTGGACCGGGCTGTTGCAGACCTGAGCCGTCTTCCGCCCATAACGACGTCCTGGGAAGTGGACGCGCTGAAGGCCCATTTCGCAAAAGCGCAAGCTGGTGAAGCGTTCGTGTTGCAGGGCGGAGACTGCGCCGAGACCTTTGATGAATGTACCTCGGAAAACATCGTTGCCAAGTTGAAAATTCTGCTGCAAATGAGTCTCGTGATAATTTACGGCATGAAGAAACCGGTCATTCGGGTCGGGCGTATGGCAGGGCAATATGCGAAACCGCGTTCGGCCGATACTGAAACGCGTGATGGCGTCACCTTGCCGAGTTTTCGGGGTGATCTGGTCAATCGCAGCGGCTTTACAGCAGAGGACCGGACGCCCGATCCGCAGATGATTCTACGCGGTTACGAGCGCGCCTCTCTGACCTTGAACTTCGTTCGATCCCTGATCGATGGCGGTTTTGCCGACTTGCATCATCCCGAGTACTGGGATCTGGATTGGGTTGGGCATTCGTCGGCTGCGGCGGAATATCACAATATCGTTTCGTCCATTTCCGATTCGCTGGATTTCCTTGAAACTGTTTCAGGACGCCAATTCCACCGGACCCAGCGCGCCGACATCTACGCCGCACATGAGGGTCTGCACCTGCATTACGAGCAGGCTCAGACGCGCTATCTGGATCGCCGCGAACGCTGGTACAACCTGACGACCCACTTTCCCTGGATTGGTATGCGAACGGCGCAGCTGGACGGTGCTCACATCGAGTATTTTCGCGGCATCGCGAACCCCGTTGGCGTGAAGATCGGCCCGGGAATGACCCGTGAGTGGCTGCAGGGCATCGTCGAAGTGCTGAACCCGAACAACGAACCCGGCCGCCTGACGCTGATACATCGTTTTGGCGCCAAATCGGTCGATGATCATTTGCCGGACATGATCCGTACCGTCAAAGAGATGGGCGCTCAGGTTTTGTGGGTCTGCGATCCCATGCACGGCAACACCGAGAGCACCTCGGATGGCACGAAAACGCGCCGTTTCGATAACGTTGTCGCGGAACTTGAGGCGGCGTTCAGGGTGCATGAAGCCATGGGCAGCTACCTCGGTGGCGTGCATCTGGAGCTGACGGGCGAAAACGTCACGGAATGCACCGGTGGCGCGCGTGGCTTGATCGATACGGACCTCGCTCGCGCCTACAAATCGACCGTGGATCCGCGCCTTAATTACGAACAAGCCATGGAAATCGCGATGCGCATCTCGGGCCTCAACAAATCCTGAAACTGAATTAAGGTGACAGTGACCTTAACTCCCGAGTTAAGGTCACTGTCACCTTAATTGGTCGAGGGACTGCCAGGCGGCCTCAGTGCTCATCTCCCGCGTATTGCCGGGCGCCAACTTGTCCAGGGTCCAGGGTCCTACCGAGTATCGAATCAGCCGCAGAGTGGGAAGGCCGACAGCGGCTGTCATGCGGCGTACCTGCCGGTTACGCCCCTCCGAAAGCGTGATTTCTATCCAGCTATCCGCAATGCTCTTACGCTGACGAATGGGTGGATCGCGGTCCCATAGATTTGCCGGCGTGTCGATTCGTCGGGCGTCAACGGCCTTTGCCATACCGTCTTTGAGCTCCACACCCATAATCAGAGACTGTATCTGATCGTCATTGGGGATGCCCTCGATCTGCGCCCAGTAGCGCTTCTGGATCTTCGACTTGGGCTGACTGATTCGCGCCTGCAATCGACCCTCATTCGTCAGGAGCAGCAATCCTTCACTGTCATAATCCAGCCGGCCAGCGGCGTATACGCCGGGCGACTTGACGTAGTCCGCCAAGGTGGCACGCCCATCAGGATCCGTGAACTGGCACAGCACCTGAAACGGCTTGTTAAGAAGAATCAACACTTTTTGTGCTCCCCGTCGAACTGTACAATGCATGCCTTTCCCGATCCTCTGGACCCAGCATGCACTACGATCATATCAATGTGCCCGCGGATGGCGCGCCTATCACCGCGAATCCCGACCACAGTCTAAACGTTCCGAACTTTCCCATCATTCCTTACGTCGAAGGCGACGGCATCGGTATCGACGTCACGCCCGTAATGCTGGACGTGGTCAACGCTGCCGTCAGTAAGGCTTACGGTGACGGGCGCGCAATCAAGTGGATGCAGGTCTATGCGGGCGCCAAAGCAACCGAGATCTACGGCGAAAATGAATACCTGCCGGAAGAAACGCTGGACGCGTTTCGACGATATCTCGTCTCGATCAAAGGCCCGCTGTCGACCCCCACCGGCGGCGGCATCCGGTCCCTGAACGTCGCTATTCGGCAGACGCTCGATCTGTATGCCTGCGTGCGGCCGATCCGATATTTTCCCGGCGTGCAAACGCCGATGCTGCAATCCGAACTGGTCAGCATGACAGTGTTTCGAGAGAACACTGAAGACATCTACGCCGGTATCGAATTTCCGACCGGATCCGAGCAAGTGCAGAAACTGATTCACTTTTTGCAGACAGAACTCGGCGTCACCGAAATTCGTTTTCCACTCAGCTCAGGAATCGGCATCAAGCCAGTTTCGCGGGAAGGTTCGGAGCGACTGATTCGCAAGGCGATACAACATTGCATCGATCGTGACCTGAAGTCCGTCACGCTGGTGCACAAAGGCAACATCATGAAATTCACGGAAGGCGCTTTTTGCCACTGGGGATATGATGTCGCCCGAACTGAATTCGGAGCGAAAGAAATTGGTGACGGACCGTGGTTGTCATTCAAAAACCCGAAGACCGGTCGCGAGATTGTGATCAAGGACGTTATCGCCGACAATTTTCTGCAGCAGATCTTGCTGCGGCCGGAAGAGTACGACGTCATCGCCACATTGAACCTGAACGGCGACTACATCTCCGACGCGTTGGCGGCGCAGGTCGGTGGCATTGGCATTGCGCCGGGTGCCAATCTTGCGGATGCGATAGGCGTTTTCGAAGCGACCCATGGAACAGCGCCCGGTTTCGCCGGTAAAGATCGGGTCAATCCGGGTTCGCTGATTCTGTCGGCGGCGATGATGCTGCGCTACATCGCTTGGGACGCCGCCGCCGACCTCGTCCTCAAAGGCGTTGCGAACACCATAGCCAACGGCGAACTGACCTTCGATCTGGCACGCCTGCGTGTCGCCATTCATCAACCGAAACGCAAGGACAAACCGCATGGCAAGAAAGACGTGGAGCTCGCGCTGGACCAGATGATCCCGGGTGCAACGCTGGTCGGCACACGTGGTTTTGGCGCGGCGATAATTCGCCACATGGACGACTGAAGCGCTTGAACAACGACGCGATATTCGACAAAGATTGCCGCGACTGCCCGAGGCTTGCGACGTTTCTGGATGACGTCAGCGAAAAGCACCCCGACTATTACTGCCGACCGGTACCGCCATTCGGCAGCGCGGACGCTCGCTTCCTGGTGGTCGGCCTCGCGCCGGGTATGCATGGCGCGAACAGAACCGGACGGCCGTTTACAGGCGACCACGCGGGAATTCTTCTTTACCAGATGTTGCACAAATACGGCTTTGCCACACACGACCAGTCAGTAGCGGCGGACGACGATCTGCGACTCATCGATTGCCGGATCACCAATGCCGTGAAGTGCCTGCCGCCGGACAACAAGCCGGTCGGCAACGAGATCAACACCTGCAACAACTTCCTCGCGAACGAACTTCGAACCTTGCCTGAGAATTCCGTAGTAATGGCATTGGGTGGTATCGCACATCGCGCAGTCATCAAAGCACTGGGAATGCGTCAGGCAGAATTCAAGTTCGGCCATGCCGTCGTGCACGATGCAGAATATTTTCGATTGCTGGACTCGTATCATTGCAGTCGCTACAACACCAATACGCGCCGCCTCACAGCAAAAATGTTCGACGAGATATTTGCGAAGGCTCGGGAGTTGTTGGAAAACTGACGCTGTGAGTGACGAAGCGCAATTTGAGGTGAAAGCCTTTCTTAAGACTCTGACGCACCGGCCGGGTGTGTATCGCATGCTCGATGCGAAGCATAAAATCATTTATGTCGGCAAAGCTCGCGACCTGAAAAAGCGAGTCTCCAGCTATTTCAACCGCGCGCACGACGCGCCGAAAACTGCGGCAATGATGGAGCAGGTTGCGCGCGTCGAAGTAACCGTCGCGAACACAGAAGCCGAGGCATTGATCCTCGAATACAGCCTCATAAAACAGCACAAGCCGCGATTTAATATCCTGCTTCGCGACGACAAAAGTTTCCCCTATATTTACGCGTCTACCGAGCACCGCTTTCCGCGCCTCAAGTTTCATCGCGGGCCGCGTCGCGGCAAGGGTCGCTATTTTGGTCCGTATCCAAGCACTTCTGCGGTGCGACAGACTCTCAATGAACTGGAGAAATTGTTCTTAATCCGAAATTGCGCGGACAGTTTCTTTCAAAACCGCACTCGCCCCTGCCTGCAGTATCAAATAAAGCGATGCACGGCGCCGTGCGTAAATCTGATTTCCGCGGAGCACTACGCAAAGGATATCGATGCCGCTATTTTGTTTCTTGAGGGCAAAAACAAAAGTGTCGTCAATACTCTGGTCAAACGCATGGAAAAATCGTCTGACGTTCAGGATTACGAACACGCAGCTCGATTTCGCGATCAGATTTCCAAACTCAAGGAAATCGAAGCGCGTCAGCTGGTCAGTCGTACGAGTAAACTCGATCTGGATATTCTCGGTTTTGCATCAAACAGCGCTATCCATTGCGTGACCATCATGTTTATCCGCAACGGCTCGATGATCGGCAGCCACGATCATTTTCCGCGACTGCAAGGCGAAACGGATAAACAAAAAATCATTAACGCATTCGTCGCACAGTATTACCTGGGACGTGACGCACCGAGTGAGATCATCATCGAGGTTGCGATCGAGGACGGCGACTTGCTGCAACAGGAGTTGACGGCACGAGTCGGGCACAAAGTGGAAATTCGATGCCGGGTTCGTGGCGATCGTTTGCGCTGGTTGCAAATGGCCAGAACGAACGCGGAGCAGGGCTTAAGCCTCAAGGTCGCGAGCAACGCGACCATCAAGCGTCAATTCCTGGCGTTGGCCGAGGCCCTGCAGCTGGAGGAAGTACCGCGGCGGCTGGAATGTTTTGATGTCAGCCACACGTCCGGTGAAGCCACCGTTGCGTCTTGTGTCGTATTCAACCAGATGGGCGCATTGAAGAGCGACTACCGTCGATTTAACCTCACGCCCGCGGCAGCGGGCGATGATTACGGAGCGATGTCCGAGGCACTGCGACGGCGCTACGCTCGCGTGAAAAAGGGTGAGGTTCCGATGCCGGATATCCTGTTTGTTGACGGCGGCAAAGGGCAGTTGGCGGAGGCGATGAAGGTGCTGGGTGAATTGGAGCTCGACTGGCTTAGCGTTATCGGTGTCGCGAAAGGGCGTTCGCGGCGGCCGGGGGCGGAGCAACTGTTTCGGCCCGAGGATTCCCGGGCGTTAACGCTGCCACCCGACTCACCCGCATTGCTTCTGATCCAGCAAATTCGCGACGAAGCGCATCGATTCGCCATCACGGGACATCGGCAACAGCGGGGGAAGGCGCGCCGTACGTCAACGCTCGAAGAGATTCCAGGTCTGGGCCCGAAGAAGCGCAGGGAGCTACTACGGCAGTTCGGCGGGCTACAGGGGGTGGCTGGCGCAGGGATGGATGATCTGGTGAAAGTGCACGGGATTAGCCGAAAACTGGCCGAAAACATATACAATGCGCTGCATCTGGACATCTAAAATAATAATGCGGGTCGCACATTGAAACTTAACCTTGCAAACATGCTGACGCTGTTTCGAATTGCTGCGATTCCCGTCGTCGTGATTTGCTTTTACAGCCCTTTGCCAAACGCACGCCCTATTGCCGCTGTACTGTTTGGCATCGCAGCCGTAACGGACCTGATTGACGGTTGGGTTGCAAGGCGCTACGGCCAGACGTCGCGTTTCGGCGAGTTTCTGGATCCGGTCGCCGACAAACTCATGGTATCCATACTGCTGGTTATGCTCGTACAGGCGGATTCCAGATGGTTTGAGGATGTGATCGCGATGATCATTATCGGCCGCGAGATCACGGTTTCCGCCTTGCGCGAGTGGATGGCGACGATCGGCGAGCGGGCCAATGTCAGCGTGTCAACTGCCGGAAAAATAAAGACGACAATGCAAATGTTCGGTATCGGGTTCATGGTGTACAAGAACACGCTGTTTGGCATCCCGATTTACCAGGTCGGCTTCGTGTTGCTGCTATTTGCCGCTGTCATGACCATCTGGTCGATGCTTATCTATTTGAGGGCCGCCTGGCCATTTATCGTCAAAGACCAGGACAGCGCCGGCTAGAAAAGGCGTAATTACGCCTTGACTTAAACGTCCTACAGGCTAGAATCTCGCCCCTTCGCGGGAATAGCTCAGTTGGTAGAGCGCAACCTTGCCAAGGTTGAGGTCGCCAGTTCGAGCCTGGTTTCCCGCTCCAAGAAAAACAAAGACTTAGGCCGCTATGCTAGCGGTCTTTTTCTTTTCTGCCGCATCAATTCGCTCTGCGGTTCGGGACCGGCGATATCTACCTATTGATTGAGGGTTCGCTCGACTAGCATTGTTTAGTGATG
This sequence comes from Woeseiaceae bacterium, assembly GCA_022866645.1. Taxonomy (GTDB): domain Bacteria; phylum Pseudomonadota; class Gammaproteobacteria; order Steroidobacterales; family Woeseiaceae; genus UBA1847. The sequence goes on from JALHUQ010000094.1 coordinate 9,836, forward strand.
TCGCCGAAACCAATATCCACGATCAAGCTCAAGCGGTTGCACAGCGAGCTGTGTTTCCGGCGCGCATTCCCCCGCACGGCGCTTCAGCAGCGAGGTGCTGCTGATGAACTTGATCATTTCGAAGATCTTGTAAAGCACCAACCGCGAGCGACGCGAATCCGGCTGTCCGACAGCGGTATTGCCGGATCGGCCGTGCACTACCGTTACTCTTTTGATGTTGCGAGGTGGCTCGCGCGAAAAGTGCCAGGCGCTGTGTCCATCGACTGGGCAGAGATGGGCGACACGGAGGCTCTTGATGAATTGTTGCGTCACATACTGCAACCGTCAGAGGATGAGTATTTCTTCAGCGGAGAGGTAACTACAAGAGAGTGGATCGATGCAGCTCGGTCCGCGACCATCGGGACGGATTTCGACTGGTTGCTGGCACAGCTCGAGGATGAAAATGCTCGCTCGTTCTTGCGACAACTTTACGACGCGGCAGACATCCCTTTGATTTGGGAAATGCGAAATGATGGCTACTCCAGGACGAGAAATATTTTTCCCGTGAACGGAATTAGTGTGCGGACTGAGATGCGCACACGGCCTCACCAGGTCAAAAAGGAAATTCAACGGCCTGTCGATTCGATTTCACGGCTGTCAACTGAGCGCGGGTCAAAACTGATCGACGTCGCTATGGCGTCGCTGGCGGCGCGACACCGTGAAACCTATCATTTCAATTTCGCCAATCCCGATGAGGTTTATTTGGCCGATGTGGGCGAGGGCATTGCCATCGCAATATTCGGATTGCTGCCAGCGCATCGGTTCGCGCTGGAGTGCACGATGGGTTATCTCATCATCTCCAATGGCGTTCCAATTGCTTATGGTGGTGCGAGCGGTCTGTTCAAGCAGGTCAATACAGGCATCAACGTATTTGACGAATACCGCGGCAGCGAAGCATCGTATCTTTGGGTGCAAGTCATGAGGGTGTATCACACACTGATGGCCTGCACCCGATTTGTCGCCAACCCGTATCAGCTGGGGGACGGCAATAGCGAAGCGCTGCATAGCGGTGCGTTCTGGTTTTACCATCGCCTCGGCTACCGTCCGGTGAACGCGGAGGTCCAGCGACTCGCGAGCGCCGAGCAGGCAAAGATTAAACGCGATCGACATTATCGTAGTGCTGCGGAAACACTCCGAAAGCTCGCCAGTTGCGACATGCACCTGCGCTTGCCGGGTAGCCGCCAGGCAGCGTTTTTCGACGAAAAATGGCTGGCAATCGCCTCCCGCCTGGCAACGAGCATTTTGGCGTCCGCCGGCGGAAAGACGAGAAAAGCCTGCGCGAATCGCGTTGCTGGCGAATTGTTGCTCGACGTTGGCATCCGATCGACCAGGAATTGGACGAAGGACGAAAAAGCGGCGCTGACCTCGATTGCACCTATTGTGGCGGTGGTAAATCCGTCGGGTTGGCCAGTCGACGCAAAACGCTCGCTGCGGAAGATTCTGCGTGCGAAGGGAGGCAGATACGAATTGCCGTACGCGAGATTGATGGCGAAGGATGACAAACTGCTACCGGCACTTCGATCGGCGTGCATCAGCGGCGCTTAATCCTACGATCTCTTCTTCAGATTGGACAGCTCATTGCGACGAAATCTGGCTTTGTTATTCGAGCGCCAGCTAACTGCGGCCAGCGGTGCGCAGATCAATAATCCTGAGATCAAAACGATGGCCCCGAAATTGGTATCAGTCAGCCAGTAATACAATCGCTGCAAGTACGGCTGGTCGGATTGCGGCATAACATCAATAACAGACCGCCAGGTCAAGGGTACCCAATGGCTTTCCGAGAACCACAGAAATCCCTGATACGCCCAGATTCCTGCAACTGCGATGCCGGTAGAAATCGCGACGGCTGAAAACACCACATTCCAGAAGCGGGCGGCCCTGTCTGCCGCCATCACGACAAATCCCATTTGCACAATTTCGCGTTCCCGGCCGACATCAGCGAGCAACAGTTTTCTTGCTTGAAACTGGCAAAAAGCAAGATACGTGACTAGCGGCAGCAGGCTCAACGCGATCCAGGCCCTGGCAATACCGTCGGTATTCAAGACGTACATCGCACTGACTCCAGCCAGCAGGGTCAGAATCCCCAACGGGCACAACCGGGCTAACGGAAATAAAGCTGTCTTTCTCACGTCCGCCATCAACCTCTGAGTCTTTTTCTGTTATAAACCGGGTCCGGTCATCCGTCGCGTACAACCATTACATATTTTCGACTCTTTTTCTGGAGCAGAATTTGCCCGTTGCCCCGTTTCGGACTGTTTTTACGCTGTTTCTGACGGCTTTTTATTGCGCCTTCGCAAACGCAGATCTTGTCGATCTGCCGCGGACGGACGGTGAAATTATTGTTGATGGCCACTTGGACGAGGACGTCTGGGGCGATGCGGCAGGGATCGAACTCGTCTATGAAACGAAACCCGGGGAGAACATACCGGCCCGAGTAAAGACTGTCGCTTTTCTGATCGAAGACGGCATAAATCTGTACGTCGGTTTTGCGGCAAGCGATCCCGATCCATCCGCCATTCGTGCCTATCTTCGTGACCGTGATACCGCGTACGACGACGACTACGTCGGCATCATCATCGACACTTACAACGACGGTCGAAGGGGAGTTGAATTCCTGTCGACACCGCTCGGTGTGCAAATGGATGTGACGATCGATGAAGCGAGAAGGGGCGACTTCGGTAAAGAAGATGATTCCTGGGACGCCATTTGGGATTCGGCAGGGCAGATCAACGCCGACGGCTATACCGTCGAGATGAAAATCCCCCTGACGCAGCTTCGTTTTCCAGCTGGCGAAGGGTTAAAAACCTGGGGATTTGACTTGTATCGCTCCTATCCGCGCGAGAAGAAATTTCAGTCCTCAAATAACGCTAAAGAGCGCGGCAACAACTGCTATCTCTGCCAGATCGGCGAGCTAAGTGGCCTGAAGGATGTCGAACCAGGACGTGACCTTGAAGTCGTGCCAACTCTCACAGCATCTCAGTCGGATTCAGCTGAGGAACCCGGTATCGACCCGCTGGTGTCCGGCGGCACGGAAGTCGAGGCGGGACTGAGCGTGCGTTGGGGGATAACGCCGGACCTGACAGCGAACCTGGCGATCAATCCCGACTTTTCTCAAGTGGAGGCCGATGCTTCGCAACTGGACGTTAACAATCGCTTCGAGTTGTTTTTTCCAGAGAAGCGACCCTTTTTTCTGGAAGGCGCCGATTACTTTACAACGCCGATAACAGCCGTGTTTACGCGGACCATCGCGAGCCCCGACGTGGGCGTCAAGCTGACGGGCAAACGAGGCGATCATACCTTCGGCGTGCTGTTTGCCGAAGATGCGCTTACGAATCTGTTATTTCCCGGCGCATTCGAATCGGACTCAACGACACTGGAGCAATCAAATAGCGTTCTCATCGGGCGCTATAGCCGCGGTTTCGGAGAAACCTCGTCGATCGGCGGCGTGTTAACCGTTCGCGACGGAGACGGTTACCACAACTACGTCGGCGGTTTCGACGCGCGCTGGAAGATTAACGATCAACACACGCTGAGCGCACAGTATCTTGAGTCGGAAACAGAATACCCGGTAGACACCGCAATGGAGTTTGAGCAGCCGAACGGTGCGTTTGACGGCAAAGCGACGATGGCCAGTTATGAATTCGATTCACGCAACTGGTTTGGCAATGCAGGCTACTCAAAACAGTCGGAGGGATTCCGTGTGGATTCGGGATTCAAGAGCCGGGTCGGTGATGAGTTGCTTTATGTGAACGGCGGCAGGGTCTGGCACGGCGACGATGGAAGCTGGTGGAGCACAATAAGTTTGGTTGCCGAGTACGACAATGGGCATCTCGAGGACGGCACGTTTAGAGAAGAAGACAAAGTCCTGAGATTCGGGATTGAAGGTCCGATGCAGTCCGAAGCACACGTCGCATTTCGGGCCAGATCCGAGCTTGAAAACGGCGTGCTTTTCGATATCGAACGCGTCGGGTTTTTTGCGGAAATGACGCCCCGCAGGGGCCTGACGTTGATGATCGGCGGCAGGTTTGGTGACGAGATCGACTACGACAACACGCGACTGGGTTTCCAGAAAGTCCTCGAGCCCTCGGTCAACTGGAATATCAATCGCAATTTGCTGCTGCGAGTGCAGAGTATCTTCGCCAGCCTTGACACGCAGGAAGGTGAAAAGATCTTCGATGCGGCGGTAATCGACGCGCGAATAACGTGGCAATTCAACGTACGCTCTTTCCTGCGCATGACTCTGCAGCAATCAAAGACATCGAAAAATCCGGACGTGTACATCGACCCGGTGGATGCGGAAAGCCAGGATATTGGCCGACAACTTCTGTATTCGTACAAGATCAATCCGCAGACGGTCTTTTTTCTCGGCTACTCAGATCAATATCTGGACGACGATAATCTGAATGGTTTGACGGTCTCAGACAGAAGCTTGTTCATGAAAATTGGCTACGCCTGGAATCTCTGACGCCGCTCAGTCGTAAAAGCCCCGTATTCGCACTTCCACGGAGACGACTTTGCTCAGGTCGTCAAACTCGTCGGTCCAGGCGAGAACGAGTTTGTCGTGGACGCGTATTAATTGCGGAACGACGCGCGCGAGTGACGTCCTGCCGACGGTGTGCACGGGACCGGCTTGCCCGTCGAGAGTAAGTGCACGCAGCTTGATCGCGTGGCTTCCGACCGCGCCCGATTCCATCCAGCTGACAACATAGGAATGCGCATCGACCAGGGCAATACCGACATGCCCAAGCGCGTTGCTGGAAGAAATCTCGACCGGTACCGAAAAAGTCTTACCTGAATTCGTTGACACCGCGGCTTGCACTTTCGGTTCATTGTTGGCGGCGGTAAACCAGGCAACGGCGACGAAATTTCCTGCAGCGACGATCGATGGCCCGTTGACAGGGCAACCGGAAATCACCCAGCCATCGTTCGACACCGGCGTTCCCGGTTGCCAATTCCCGTCCAGCTGGCGCGATACGTAAATATCACGAACTTCATCGTCGCTTCGATTGCGGTAGATCGCGATCGGGCCAGCCTCGGTCAAGGCAACATCGGTCTGGCAACAGTCGCAAACCCTGTCGTCGAGCAGCGTTTCATCGCTTAAAGCGCCATCCAAAGCCAGCGTCGCCCCGCGCAAAGTCATGCCTTTGTCCGGCGTGTCGCGACCGTCCAGCCACACCAGTCCGGTGCCGTTGTTCGCAGCATAGGTTGATACAAATCCATGCTCGGTCGGTGTGTCGTCCCCGTGCGGGCTGACAGGAGCACTCCACGAGGCTCCCCCGTCGCGGGAGAGGGCGGTGAGGACCTGATAGGCGTAAGGAGCATCGGCGGTGTAACTCAACCAATGTGCCAGCAGCGAGCCGGATCCGATAGGGACTACCGCCGGAAGGTCCGCCCAATTGACGAACATGTTTGCGTCTTTGACTGCGGTGACGGCTGCTCGCCACGATCCCTGATCGTAGGTCGAAAATTGCAGGAACCCACCTTCATTATTGCTTTCCATCCAGCTCAATACAGCCGCGCCTTCACCGCTCTGCGAGAGGCGAGGTCCATACGCTGGTTTGCCACTCGGAACTGAAACGGGCTGTGGGTTCTCGAATACCGGCAGGGATTGCTCGGTGCAGGCGCATAGCGTCGCCAAGACGACTGCAATAGGAACAGGGTGGGTAAATCGCATCGAGGCATTATGCGAATATTTCGGGTGGATTGCTTGGAAAGTCGCTGTATACTGCGACGCCTGCGAAGCGGGGCGGCATGAGTCGCCGCGTCATCAGACCCTGAGGCTAGGTGGCAGAGTGGTCATGCAGCGGACTGCAACTCCGCCCACGCCGGTTCGATTCCGACCCTAGCCTCCATTTTTTTAGGTCCAGCCCGGGTGGCGGAATCGGTAGACGCAACGGACTTAAAATCCGTTATCCGAAAGGGTGTGTGGGTTCAAGTCCCGCCCCGGGCACCATCGAATTCCGTTAACATTTGACGGTGATTCACTCTCCGGCCAAACCACCCAGCAACCCGACTATCCCTAGAACTGTCTGGGCGCTCGGCTTCGTCAGCCTGTTCATGGATATCTCTTCGGAGATCGTTCATTCACTTCTGCCACTGTTCCTGACGTCGACGCTGGGTCTCAGCGTTGCTCTTGTCGGTCTGGTCGACGGCGTGGCCGAATCAACGGCATCGATCGCCAAGATCTTCTCTGGATACGTCTCTGATCGAATGCGGCGGCGTAAGCCCCTTATTCTGATCGGTTACGGTTTGGCCGCTCTTTCAAAACCCTTCTTCCCACTGGCTGGCGGGCTAACGCTGGTTCTGAGCGCGCGCTTCGTGGATCGAATCGGCAAGGGCATCCGAGGCGCGCCGCGTGACGCACTGATCGCCGATGTCACGCCTGAGGCAATTCGCGGCAGGGCGTATGGATTGCGCCAGGCTTTGGACACGACGGGTGCCTTTCTCGGCCCGCTACTCGCTGTGGTGCTCATGGTTCTTTTTGCCAGCAACATGCGGACCGTCTTCTGGATTGCCGTTGTGCCTGCCGCACTGGCGGTGCTCATGGTTATTTTCTGCGTAAAAGACAGTGACAGCGAGCAAGAAAATAGCGCTGCCCGAGCACCGATTCGCTTCAGTGAGATCGCCCGTTTGGGTGAAGGCTTTCGGACAGTAGTCGCGATCGGAGCTGTGTTCACCCTGGCTCGATTCAGCGAGGCATTCCTGATCCTGAAGGCGAGTGCAGACGGCTTACCGTTAGCTCTTGCGCCACTCGTATTAGTGGCCATGAATATTGTCTACGCTCTGGGCGCCTATCCCGCTGGAGCGCTTTCGGATCACTTCACGAACAGCAGGTTACTGCTGCTGGGTGCCGGAACCCTGATCGCTGCAGATCTGTCACTCGCGTTTTCTTCGAGTCTTATCGGCACTTTTCTGGGCATCGTACTCTGGGGCTTGCACATGGCCATTACACAAGGGCTATTCGCGAAGCTGGTTGCAAAACACTCGCCACAGGAATTGCGCGCTTCGGCTTTCGGCCTGTTTAATCTCATTACCGGAGTCGCACTGCTATTCGCGAGTGTTATCGCCGGCCTGCTTTGGGACTTCGCCGGTCCCGCTGCAACATTTCTTATCGGTGCGAGCTTCGCTACACTCGCAGCAATAATGTGCTTGGGACGACTTGCATCGGTGGACTGATGGCCGAAAGAGAAAACACATGACGCTCGAAACCTGGGAATTACTTAGCTACGTTGTGACGGTACTGGGTTTGCCGTTTGTGATGGCTGCGTTTCTCTTTGAAAAACACAAGGAACGGGCGGCCGAAGAAGAGGAAGTCTATGAAGCGGTTGCCGGCAGCTATCAGGACTTTCTGCGCCTCGCCCTGGAACACTCCGATCTCAGACTATTGTCGAAAACGCGAACTATGGATCTGAACCCCGAGCAGCGCGAGCGTATGCAGGCCATTTTTGGTTTGTTGGTTGCGATCTTCGAGCGTGCGTACCTGTTGCTATACGACACGGACCTGTCCGGCAAAGATGCGCGCCGTTGGCGATCGTGGGAAGACTTCATGCAGGAATGGTGCAGCCGGGAGGATTTCCGTGAAGAGATGCCGATACTGTTGCGCGGAGAAGATCCGGAATTCGCCGCCTATCTTGGCAAGCTCGCCGAGGAAGCGAAGTAAGTGAGAAATTGGACGCGTATCACACGTGTAACCACGACTGGTTAACATTTTCGACTCTAATTCGTGCGTTTACTGGCCAAAGCCTGCCGGGAATGCCAAAACAACACTTCGACCAACCCAGAGCAGTTGCCGGAGAGCTGTCATGGCCTCGACTACGAAAGACAAAGTGGATTATCGATTGTTGAATCGCCTGAGCAATCTCGTGATCTGCAGCTGTTGCCTGCGCCGTGGCAAAGTGACGCCCGTGCCACAAGTCATTTCAGATCGTCACGTGCTGACTAATGAGTGTCCCAGTTGCCGCCATGAAAGCACCGCTCGCAACGGCATTCGTCGGTCGCTCGGAAATCTGCTGATCTTGCGACGCTGAGGTTCTGCCTGCGGTGGTGCATCGCCGCTAAAGCGATGCCACAATACGCCGATGGCCAAGCTCTTTTTCTATTACTCATCCATGAACGCCGGCAAATCAACCGCGTTGCTCCAGTCCAGCTACAACTACAGAGAACGCGGCATGAACACGCTCGTCATGGCGCCGCAGCTCGACAACCGATATGGATCCGGCAAGGTCAAATCGCGTATCGGAATCGAGACGAGCGCCACAGTGTTCAGCAAGGACGATGACTTATTCGAGGTCATTGCTGCGCAGAATGGCAAAGAAACACTGCATTGCGTTCTCGTCGACGAGGCGCAATTCCTGACACGTGAGCAGGTATTTCAGTTGGGTGACGTTACTGATCGGCTGAATATTCCGGTGCTGGCTTACGGCCTGCGTACCGATTTTCAGGGTGAACCTTTTGAAGGGAGTAAATACCTACTCGCCTGGTCCGATAATCTGAATGAAATCAAAGCCATTTGCCATTGCGGCAGCAAGGCAACGATGGTGATACGGCTGGACAGCGAGGGCAAGGCTGTTACGGAAGGATCGCAAGTCGAGATCGGCGGCAACGATCGCTACGTATCGATGTGCAGAAAACACTTCAGAGAAGAATTCTTCGCCTGAAAGAGCTCAGGTTTGAATAGTTGGCAGGTCTTCTGTCAATGCAGGCAACAGGGCCGTGTTCTCCTGCGCGAGCAAAGCGCGCATGTCTTCCAGCGTCTTCATGACCACCGTATCAGCGAATTCTGCGCCGTCCAGCTCGCCACGGGTTGTAGCGCAAGGATCATGGAACTTGATGCGGTGATGCCCCAATGTGATGACATCTTCATGCCTCAATACGTGGTTCGAGACTCGTTTGGAGTTTACAAACGTGCCGTTGGTGCTATTGAGGTCCATCAGGAATGTTGCAGTACGATGCCGGACCAACAACACGTGGTGGCGACTGACAAAGCGACTATTGATTGCGATGTCGTTGTGTTCAGATCGGCCGATCAATGCCCGGGGTTTTTCCATTATGAGGTCATGCATGACGCTACCGTTGTTCGTCACAATCAAGCGGGGCGGTTCAGGCGGAACAAGCTCATCGGGCGGCAGATCCGAAGTTCCGGTATCAGCCCAGGTTCCTGACGGCAGTGTCGGGTGTTCTACACCAGTAACAGAAACCGGTAATGTTTCGGATTGCGCGAGGGCGAGCAACGCGACTCTATCGGCGATGCCCGGCCAGCCTGCCGACGCTCGCCAAATATCAAGACAGACTTCGTCCGGAAACACGAATTCAGGATAGTGGCTGCCAGCAGCCCGCAATTTGGCGTGCAGGTACTGTCTTGTTTCCTCGCGATTCATCGGCCGGAGATGAAAGTCGTGCGTCACGCGTCTGGCAATCGCTTCCATAGCTTTCGCCGCCATGATCGTATGCAGCGATCGGTCGCTCACCAGAACCATTTTCAAAGCACTGCCATTTCGAACTCGTAACTCGGCAAGTTCACAGAGTGCCCTCAACGCGCTGGGATTGAGTTCGTGCGCGTTTTCGATGATCAATAGCGGCGCTTTATGAGAGGCGGCTTGCTGCAAAGCAAAAACCCGCACGAGACCCAGCAACTCGTTCGCCGAGCTGAGATCCAGGCTATAACCAAACTGTCTGAGCACAGCGATAAGAAGATCGGTGGTATTGAGACCCTTGCCGTTGATAAGGGCAACGGAGCAGTCTTCTGGCAACGATTCCACAAAGCTGCGAACTAATGTCGACTTTCCCGAGAGTGTTGGACCTTGCAGTAATGACAAGCCGCTGCGATGCGAGCAAGTACTATTCAGCATCTCGATCGCAGCAACCCTGGATGCGTACGAAAGAACAACGAGAGGCTTCCCGTGTGTCGGGAACGGTTGCTGCGATAGGCCGGCTTGGCGCAATTCCATAAGTGATAACCCGCAGACTATTCAGTCGCGTTAAAGTGGTATTGTCGGGTCTCGGTCTTGTCTAATATGAAGTATTGACCGGGTCGGCCAGTCTACGATTCGGTTACGGTTTTTGTAAACCGGAATTCGGCAACTCCATAGTTGTCAAACGCACACAGAGCATTAATCGAATTGACTTTATGTTACCGACTCAAATGTTTGAAAAACAAGGATGTTTAACTATGATTTTTCAACCGTCTGCGAACCGCGACAGAGTGTAAGGCATTGACTTCAAAGCTATCAGGCAAAGGCCTGACACTGATACGTGGCGAGAGCTGTTTATTTCGAGGACTTGGATTTGCGCTAAATCCCGGAGAGCTCCTGTTGCTCGAGGGCCAGAACGGTAGCGGCAAGACCAGTTTGATGCGTGCTATCGCAGGTATGTTGAGCCTTGAAACGGGCGAAATTTACTGGAACGACATGGAGGTCAGTCGGCAGCGACAGGAGTTTCACGGTGCACTGGTTTGGCTCGCGCATCGCACCGGACTCAAAGGCGATCTCAATCTGGTTGAGAATCTGCGTTTCGAGGCTGCTCTCAGGCCGCAGGCAAATGTTGATCTGGCCGCCGTCTGTAAGCGCCTCGGCATAGCCAAACTCAAACGATTGCCTTTGCGCTCACTGTCCGCCGGCCAACAACGCCGGGTCGCGCTCGCGCGAATGTTGATGGCCGACGTGCCGTTGTGGTTGATGGACGAGCCATTTACCAACCTCGATCGCGAGGGACGAAAGTTGGTCATGGAGCTTACGGAAGAGCATCTTGCCAAGGGCGGCATGTGCGTCTTGGCTGCTCATCAGGACGTCGATATCAACGCGACCATCAAACGGGTAGCCCTCTAGATGAGTGATAGCAGTCAACAACAGCCCGGCATTCTGGCCGGCTTGCTGGCGGTAACTCGTCGTGATCTGCTGCTGGCGTGGAAACGGCCTGGCGACGTGCTCAACCCATTGTTCTTTTTTGCGATGGTTTGCACCTTGTTTCCGCTGGCGGTCGGCCCCAGCCCGGAGCAACTGACCGTCAGCGGTCCCGGCGTGCTATGGGTTGCGGCCTTGCTCGCTACTTTGCTATCTCTCAACGCGCTATTCATGGGTGATCATGAAGATGGCAGCCTGGACCAATTGCTGGTGAGCCCGCAACCCTTACCTGTGTTGGCGTTGGGCAAAACGCTTTCACATTGGCTGATCAGTGGATTTCCGCTGGTGTTGATTTCGCCATTGCTGGCAATGACCTATCGCATGTCGACCGACGTTATGGGCGTCCTGATGCTGACGTTGTTGCTGGGTACTATCTGCCTCAGCTTGCTGGGTTCCATCGGCGCTGCGTTAACGGTTGGCTTGCATCGTGGCACGGCCTTGCTTAGCCTCCTGATTCTGCCACTGGCGATGCCGGTCTTGCTGCTTGGTGCCAATACCGTATCGCTGGCAGCAGGAAACGAAGTCTACGCGACCGGTATTTGGGCCTTGGGGGCCTATGTCATCGCAGCTCTATCACTGGCGCCGTTTGCTACCGCCGCCGCTTTACGAATCAGTAACGAGTAGAAATAGCTTATGTGGAAATTTTTTCATCAGTGGGCATCACCGCCACACTTTTACCGGCTCGCCAAAGTGCTAATACCGTGGTTGGCGGTTCCCGGATTGTTATTGATTGCCTATGGCACCTACGCCGGATTATTCCTGGCATCACCGGATTACCAGCAAGGTGATGCATTCCGGATAATTTATGTGCATGTGCCGTCGGCCTATCTGTCGATGATGGCTTATGTGTTCATGGCCGTCGGCGGTGGCATCGGTCTGATATGGCGCTTGAAGCTGGCACATGCGGTCGGCGCGGCGGCTGCGCCACTGGGGGCGGCGTTTACGTTTCTTGCTTTGCTTACCGGTTCCATCTGGGGCCGACCGATGTGGGGTACGTGGTGGGAATGGGGCGACCCAAGGCTAACCTCGGAATTGATACTGTTGTTCTTGTATTTCGGCTACATGGCCTTACGTTCTTCGATTGATGACACGGCGAAAGCGGACAAGGCCAGCGCCGTGCTTGCGCTGGTCGGTGTAATCAACGTCGTCATCGTGCACTTCTCGGTTGTTTGGTGGAGTTCTCTGCATCAGGGGCAGACCTTGTTCAAGAAAGGCGGCCCCGGAATGGATGCCGATATGCTGTATCCCTTGTTAGCGATGATCTTGGGATTCACGTTCGTCTTTGGCGCACTGCTTGCGCGGCGCCTGAGAACAGAGGTGTTGTATCGCGAGCGCCGCACGCGCTGGGTTCGCGAGTTGGTTTTGACGCCGGGAGGAGGCCGTTAATGGATGCTTTGGCGATGGGTAACTACGGTGCCTACGTATGGAGCTGCTTTGCGCTCACTCTTATTGTGATCGTGTTCAGTGATTGGCGGGCCAGAGTGCGCCACAATCAGGTGTATCGAGATATTGAAGTGCGCATTAAAGCGCTCGAGGAACAAGAATGAAACCAAGACAGCAACGCATGCTTGCCGTCGGACTGGCCGCCTTCGGCGTGGCTATCGCGGCGGCGTTAACGCTGCGCGCGTTCGACGAAAACATGATGTTTTTTATTGATATATCGGACGTCGTGGCCGGTGAATACCCAACTGAAAGGACCTTCAGGATCGGCGGGTTGGTCGTCGATGGCAGCGTGCACCGTGAAGAAGGATCTCTGGATATGACTTTCAGGGTGACCGACATGCGCTGCGACCTGGCTGTGAGTTACAGCGGTGTGCTGCCAGACCTGTTCCGGGAAGGTCAGGGCGTGGTCGCGCACGGCAGAATGGCCCCCGACAATGTGTTCGTTGCCGACAAGATTCTCGCCAAGCACGATGAAAACTATATGGCGCCCGAAGTTGCCGAGTCCCTGGCGAAGCATGTCGAAGGCAAAATGACGCCGCTGCAGGAAGGCGGCGCCGAGTGTAACCAAGGATGATTCCCGAGATTGGTCACTTCGCACTGATCCTGGCCCTGGCGCTTGCCCTTTGTCAGGGCGTGCTGCCATTGATTGGTGCACATCGAAACGATACGGCGATGATGTCGGTTGCTCGAACCGCCGCGTTTGGTCAGCTCCTGTTCGTTGCGATATCGTTTGGGTGTCTCATCTGGGCTTTCACGCACGATGATTTCTCTGTGCTGTATGTCGCCAACCACTCGCAGCTGTCCTTGCCAGCAATGTACAAAGTATCGGCGACCTGGAGCGCGCACGAAGGCTCGTTGCTGATGTGGATACTGATACTTGCCACCTGGACGTCAGCCGTCGCCAGGTTTAATACCGGCGTTCCGGAAAAACTGATTGCGCGGGTGATCGGTATTTTGGGATTGCTCTCTGTCGGTTTCCTGCTGTTCGCATTGCTGACATCGAATCCCTTCGAACGTCTGATACCGGCGGCGCTGGACGGGGCAGACCTGAATCCTTTGTTGCAGGATCCCGGGCTCGCGATTCATCCGCCAATACTGTACGTCGGATACGTCGGTTTTTCGGTGGCCTTTGCCTTCGCGATTGCCGCCATGATCAGCGGCGATCTTGATCAGAATTGGGCTCGCTGGACAAAACCCTGGACCTTGGTCGCCTGGTCCTTCCTTACCGTTGGCATCGCGCTCGGTAGCTGGTGGGCGTACTACGAACTGGGCTGGGGTGGCTGGTGGTTTTGGGACCCGGTCGAAAATGCCTCATTCATGCCCTGGCTGGTTGGTACCGCGTTAATTCACTCTTTGGCGGTGACTGAACGAAGAGGACTGTTCAAGAGCTGGACACTGCTACTTTCGATTACTGCATTTTCGCTCAGCCTTTTGGGCACCTTCCTGGTGCGCTCGGGAATCATTGTCTCGGTACACGCGTTTGCAACAGATCCGACCCGCGGTTACTTCATACTCACGTTCCTCGCCATCGTTGTTCTGGGCGCACTCGCGCTCTACGCGTGGCGAGCGCCTGGACTCGATTCGACCGTTGGTTTCAGCCCGCTGTCGCGCGAGACATTCCTGCTCCTGAATAACGTCCTGCTGGTAGTTGCGGCAACCTTGGTCCTGTTGGGAACTCTGGCGCCGCTGATCGTCGAAATGCTCAATGGCGGCAAGATCTCTATCGGCGCACCGTGGTTCAAAGTCGCGTTTATGGTGCCGATGATTCCACTGTTGCTTTTGCTTGGCCTTGGTATGCACACGGCGTGGCGACAACAAAGTAAGGAGCCCTGGATTAAATTACTGAGGCTGCCCGCGATTGTGGCGGTTCTCATTGGTGTTGTTTTGCCACTGCTGTTCTACGGGCGCGTCAGCTTGTTGTTGGTTGTCGGCTGCGGCGCCGCAGCCTGGATAATCATCACCTCATTAATACAACCGATACGGTCGTGGCGCCGGCAGGGTGGCGCGCCTGCGATTACCCGTTCGGCTCTGGGGATGTCGATAGCGCATCTGGGCATGGGCGTTTTCGTCATAGGTGTGACAATTACATCCGCCTTTGGTATTGAGTCTGATCGCTCTATGCGGATCGGTGAGACGCTGGATGTTGCCGGACTGCAATTCGAGATGCGTGATTTGGACCTCGATGTTAAGGGGCCGAACTACACGGCAATAGAGGGCGTCGTTGAAGTGCGTCGCGACGGCGAATTCATCGCTACCGTGCGACCGCAAAAACGGCAATACCAGGTGCAAAAAAACTGGATGACCGAAGCGGGTATTCACCCCATGTGGAACAAGGATCTTTTTGTCGCACTGGGCGATCAGCTGGGTGACGGCGCGTGGAGCGTGCGGATTCAGTACAAGCCGATGATTCGATTGATCTGGCTAGGTGCGCTCATCATGGCTCTCGGCGGCGTGATTGCTGTCACCGACCGCCGCTATCGGAATTCAGCCTCATGAATCGATATCTATTGCCATTAGTCGCGGCGCTCATTCTCATTCCCATCATGATTCTGGGTTTGCGGAGTGATCCGTCTGAATTGCCGTCCCAATATCTCGGCAAGCCCGCTCCCGAATTCAATTTGCCGACGCTGAAAGACCCGACGCAATTCATAAGTACCGCGGATTTACGAGGGCAGGCCTCTCTGGTCAACATCTGGGCGACCTGGTGTGGAGGCTGTCGCGCCGAGCACCCATTCCTGATGACGTTATCGAAAGAACAGAATGTTCCGATCTACGCCATCAACTGGCGTGACAATCGTGAAGACGCCTTGAAGTGGCTCGCGCAGTTGGGTGATCCGTACGTGGCGTCGGGATTTGACGGTGATGGGCGTGTTGGAATCGACTGGGGTGCTTACGGAGCCCCGGAGACGTTTTTGTTGAATGCAGAGGGTTATGTGGTTTATCGATTAACCGGCCCTCTTAATCGTGCGCTGTGGGAGCAGGAGTTCGTGCCGCGCCTGGCGGAGCTCGCGAAATGATGAATCGTTTGATGCTGGTATTGGTGTCCGTGCTGTTTGCGGTCTCGGCCTCTGCCATCGATTCGGGAAAGGCGTTTGATGATCCGGCCATGCAGGCCCGCTATGACCGCCTGATCGCAGAAGTGCGCTGTGTGACTTGTCAGAATCAGAATATCAAAGACTCAAACGCTTTTATTGCCGCCGACTTGCGGCGAGAAATTCGACGGCTGATGGGCGAGGGTAAATCCGACACAGAAATCGCGGATTTCCTGGTAACACGCTACGGTGATTTCGTCCTTTACAAACCGCGCTACACGGGTAAGACGCTGGCGTTATGGGTTGCTCCTTTCCTGCTCGTACTGTTCGGCGGCTTTGGTATTTTCCGGGTCGTGCGCCATCGCATGACACTCCCGATTGAGGATGAAGGGCGAACGCAATGACGCTATGGATAGCGCTGGCTTTACTCTGCTTGCTGGCCCTCGCGTTTGTCGTCTGGCCCTTGTATCGAAGCTCAGGCCGTCTGACGCCGATACTGGCGACGGTCATCGTGCTGACTGTCGGAATTTCGACAGCACTTTACTATCAAATTGGCCGCCCGGATGTTCCGTCGGGGGCTGGTTCGATACACGAGGCCGACGATATGGTGTCCGCGCTGGCCGCGCGACTCAAGGACAATCCCGACGACCTGGACGGCTGGATGACGCTGGGTCGTTCGTATCAGTCCATGCAGCAGTACGACGAAGCCGTTGCCGCCTTTGAAACGGCATTTGAGCTGGCACACGGAGAAAACGCCGACACCATGGTCGCGCTTGCGATTGCGCTGATGGGGCAACAGGGTGGGCAGTTATCAGAGCGTAGCTCGGCGCTGTTTGAGAATGCGCTGGCGCTGGAACCGAGTAACGCCAATGCGCTTTTCTATTCCGGCGGTGCTGCTGCTCAGCGTGGCGATACGGCATTGGCCGCCGATCGCTGGGAAGCCCTTTTGGGCATGGGTGCCCCTCCGGAGATTCAAGAGTTGCTGCAGCGCAGGATCAATGAATGGCGCGGCGTTCCAGTCGCGACGATTGAATCGCCTGCTTTGAGCAGTGGCGCGATTGTTTCCATTAACCTGACGCTGTCCGCTGTGGCGCGCGCGGCGATGCCTGCCGATGCAACCGTCTATGTCATTGCCCGCGACCCGGCTCAGCCGTCACCACCCATCGCCGTGTCTCCGCGCAGGCTTTCGGACTTGCCGACGGTCGTCGAGTTGAGTGATGAGAACGCGATGGTGGCGGGACGACCGTTATCCGGATTCGCGGAGCTTGAGATCGTCGCCCGGGTGTCCATGTCCGGCAGCCCGATGGCACAATCCGGCGATTGGTCGGGATCGTTGCGCGTCAGTGCCAACAGCGGGCAAACTGTCGATCTGGTCATCGACCAAAAAATCCCTTAAGTACGGAGCTCGATATGTCGGAGCCAGCAGAAGCGGCGAACATGTGCTTTGCCTGCGGAATAGAAAATCCGATTGGGCTCAAGATCAGGTTTACTGTTGACGGCAATACCTGCACTGGAGAATTCACCGGAACCGAGAATCACGTTGGCTGGAACGACACAGTGCATGGCGGCATAATCTATTCGGCTCTGGATGACGTAACAGCAAACGTTCTTTATCGGCAAGGCCGAAAGGCGCACACAGCAAAGTGCGAGATTCGCTATCGCAAACCGCTGTTTGTCGGCGAGACGGTCGCGTTAAAGGGCTGGATAGAGAAGGAACGAGGACGCCTGATTGTGTTGAAAGGCGAAGCCCGCCGAGTTTCCGATGGCGTCGTCGTTGCTGACTGTGAAGCCAGTTTCATGGATTCAAAACAGGACTAATAGTGGCATTACCCAAAGCTCTCGAAGGCAAACTTAGAGTTCCATTGATCGGCGCGCCTATGTTCATCGTGTCCGGCCCGGAGTTGGTTATTGCGCAATGTCAGGCTGGCATAGTCGGCTCATTTCCGGCGCTGAACGCAAGACCCCAATCAATGCTCGGCGAGTGGATCGCACAGATCAAGGATGCGTTGGCCGAGTATGCGGACGCGCACCCCGACGAGCCAGTCGCACCCTACGCGGTCAATCAAATCGTACACGCCAGCAATCTTCGCTTGCGCGAGGACGTGGAGACCTGTGTCGAGCACGAGGTGCCGATAATCATAACGAGCTTGCGGCCGCCGGAAGACGTGGTCAAGGCAGTGCATTCCTACGGCGGTCTCGTCTTTCACGATGTCATCAGTTTGCGGCATGCGCGCAAGGCGATCAGTCAGGGCGTCGATGGGATAATTGCTGTCTGTGCCGGCGCCGGTGGGCACGCCGGACCCTTAAGTCCCTTCGCTCTCGTAAAGGAAATTCGTAAAGAATTCGACGGCGCGGTCATTCTGTCGGGCTGCATTACCAGTGGCAGCGATGTATTGGCAGCAAGGGCAATGGGTGCAGATCTCGCCTATAGCGGCACGCGATTCATTGCTAGTGACGAGGCCAATGCGGTTCCGGAATATAAAGAAATGATCGTGCAAAGTGCGTCGTCGGATATTGTGTATTCGTCATTGTTTACCGGCATCCACGGCAGTTATCTTAAAGGCAGTATTTTGAATGCGGGATTGGACCCTGAGAACTTGCCGGAAGGATCAAAAGCGCAGATGGATTTCGCCAAGGCCAACAAGTCTGATGCGAAGGCCTGGAAAAACATTTGGGGTGCTGGTCAGGGCGTTGGCGATATAAACGATATTCTTCCGGCGCGTGAAATCGTGTTGAGAATCGAGCGAGAGTATAAAGATGCTCTGGCACGGTTGAACGCAGCGTAATGGGATTGGTCGCTTATTCGTATTTATTCGTCGCCGTCGGTGGCGCATTCGGCGCAATGGCGCGATTTGGACTCAACGTATTACTGCAACGTGATGTCGAGTTCCCGTGGGGAACGCTGACGGCGAATCTGCTCGGTTGTCTGGTGATCGGTGTTGTCGCGCAGCTTATTTCGAGTACCGCCTGGTTCAATGCTTCGGGTCTTATACCTGACCAATACCGACTGCTGTTCGCGGTCGGCTTTTGTGGCAGTTTTACGACGCTGTCGTCGCTGGTTCTGGAAATGAATACGATGATTCAGAAGAACGAGATCTTCTATTCGTTTTCGTACTTCGTAGCAACGCTGCTTGGTGGCTTCGCATGCTTCTATATCGGAATTCTGTGCGTCCGTATGTTGATGCCACTGCAGAGTAGCTAGTCAGTCGGCGCAGGCCTCCAGCAACGCAACAATTCTTTCCGTCCATTGCGCGTGCTCGGGCTTCATCAATACCGAGCGCAGGCAGGTGATGGTTTCAGAGTCGATTTTAATGTTTGGCAGCCAGAATCCCGCCAGCGTGACCGGCAGCTCAATGAGTGCCAGATGCAGGTCATGTTTGGCGGCTGTATGAAAAAGGCGTCGTGCTCGCTCACTGGCGGCGGTTGTTGTTGACGCGTTAACGGCGTAAACGACGATATCGAGCTCCGGCGGCATTAGCGGTGTGAAATTCTTGCTAGCCGCCAGCCGGTCATGGAAATCGCGCGCGGCATCCAGGCACAGATCGAGATTGCCAGCAAACTCGCCTGCCTTTTTCAGCGGCAACAAGCGCTGTGTTGCCCATAGTGCGACTGCAGACGCGCCCGGACGCGAGCACTCGAGACTGATTTCACCAAGATGAAGTTCAGCCGAACTGAAGTACGTAAATGGTGAATCGTGTTTATAAAAGGCTCCGACCCCTTTGTCCTTGAACAGTATGCAGCCGCAGCCGTAGGGTTGCAGGCCGTGTTTGTGGGGATCGATGACGATCGAGTCGACCTGGCTGAGATTTTCGTATGCGCGGGCAGTGTGATGATCCAGTTTGCTGGCCAGTCCGAAGTAACCGCCGTATGCGGCATCTGCGTGAATGCGAAAATCGTACTTCACACGCAGCTCCAATATTTCGGGCAAGGCGTCGACGGCACCGAGCCCGGTGTTACCGATGGTCACGACGACAGTACCGACATCGCCTTGTTGCAACAGTGTTTCAATTTCGGCGACATCCATGCGCCCGTCGGTGTTGACAGGAACAGGTGAGAACGGGACACCCAGAACCTCGGAGATTCGACCGTGTGTATAGTGCGCCTGCTTTGACGCGATGACTCGCTTACCCGGGTGCAATCGTCCCGCGACCCAAAGTGCCTCTAGATTCGCCATTGTCCCGCCGCCGGTAAGGTGGCCGAGAGGATTTTGCCAGCCAAACATGGCACCGAGCTCGACGATGCATTCTTTTTCCATCGCCGAACTGGCACGCCCGCCATCCAGCGCGTGATTATTCGGATTGATCCAAAGTGACATCGCGTAGGCGATTCGTGCTACCGGGTGCGGCGGTTTCAACATTTGCCCGACGTATTGCGGATGAAAATACGGGTAATTGTCCTGCATGCGTTCTGCCACTTCGTCGAGGACATTCGTGACAGCCACTACATCAAATTCAGGTTCGAAATCGGGCAAGTCGACAAAGCCGGCCTCCAGTTTTTGCAGCGCCGCCCGCAGTAGTTTTAGTTCGTCTTTATTGATCATCACAAGTCCGCGTTCAGGTTAACATACCGGCATGAATTTGATCGCCCTGGCAGTGCCATTCTTCTTATTCGCGCTATTGGTGGAGTTCCTGATCGACCGATGGCGAGGGACCGGATATTACCGTGGCAATGATGCGATAAACAGTCTCAGTGCCGGCATCCTTAGCGAGTCGACAGGTTATTTCACCAAGTTTCTGCAATACACGATCTGGGGTTTGGTGCTCAGCAATTTTGCGCTCCTGGATATCCAGCGCAGCTGGTTCAACGCCTCGATGGAAGGCGTTTTTCTGTGGGTGCTCGCAGCGGTGCTATGGGATTTTTGCTATTACTGGAATCACCGTTTTGGTCACGAGATTTCGATACTCTGGGCCGCGCATGCGGTTCATCATCAAAGTGAGGATTACAACCTTTCAACCGCACTTCGACAGACGAGCAGCAGCTTTTTTTTCAGCTGGATATTCTATTTGCCGCTGTTCCTGATCGGCTTTCCCGCTGACGTACTGATTACCGTAGCTGCGGTGAATCTTATCTATCAGTTCTGGGTGCACACGCAGCAGATTCGGCGCCTCGGAATGCTCGATCGGATTTTCGTTACGCCGTCCAATCACCGCGTGCACCACGCGCAAAATGAGCGCTATATCGACAAGAATTACGGCGGCATTTTTGTCTTGTGGGATCGACTGTTCGGAACTTTCACCGAGGAGTCCGACGATGAGCCGGTGGTTTTCGGTGTTCGTAAACCGTTGGCAAACTGGAATCCATTCTGGGCCAATTTTCAGGTCTACGACTATCTGCTTTTCGACGCCCGGAATACTCGTCGTTGGAGAGACAAGATTGGTATCTGGTTTCGGCGTACAGGTTGGCGCCCGGACGATGTAGCGGCGCAGTTTCCCAAACGTCCTGTTAATCTCGACGAGTTTAAGAAGTTCGACCCAAAACTATCCAACAGCAGACGTCGCTACGTGCTGGCACAGTTTTTCGTCGCCTTAATGACCGCGTTATTCATCGCAGATGCATTCGCGACGAAGGGGGCGGGAGTCGTGCTTGTGCCGTGCCTGTTACTATGGACGAACTTGTATACGCTCGGTCTGTTGAATGAAGATCGGCTGTACGCGGCACGATTTGAGTTACTAAGACTGTTTGTCATCGTGCCAATTGGCCTTTATGCGATCGACCCTGCGTTGATCGCGGTAACGCTATCGAGCGGTCTTTTTGTTGCAACTTACATATTGGTATCTGCGCTATGGCTGAGAAAAAACTAGTTCGCACCGGGACAAAGTGGGAACCAATGGTTGGTTATTGCAGGGCGGTACGCGTCGGCGCGCACATTGCGGTGTCGGGTTCTGCACCGGTCGATGGCGACGGCGAATTGGTCGGACCTGGCGATGCGTATCTGCAGGCCAAACGTTGCATAGAGATAATCGCGGCAGCGCTTCAGGAGGCGGGTAGCGGCCTGAACGACGTTGTTCGTACGCGGATGTTTGTCACGGACATTTTGCGCTGGGAAGAGGTTGCGCTAGCGCACCAGGAAGCGTTTGCCGACATTACTCCAGCGACGACTATGGTCGAGGTGTCCCGGCTCATCGGTGACGGCATGCTCGTGGAAATCGAGGCGGACGCCATCGTCAATGAACAATAACGACGCATGAGTCGTCGGGTTAATGTATCGGC
>JALHUQ010000010.1 GCA_022866645.1 Woeseiaceae bacterium
CAGTACTCACCAGTCCGCCGCCGTTGTAACGCAGGTCGAGGATAACGTCGTTGACGCCCGCCGCCTGGAATGCAGAAAAAACCTGGCCAAGTTCCGCATCTGCGGTACTGATGAATGTCGACAATTCAAGGTAACCAACGTTGCGGCCGCCGCCCGCGTCAATAATCCCCGACTGAGGAACAGGGTCGATCGTGACGATCGCTTTCGTTATGGGCGATAACAGAATTGATGGACCAACAACTGGCTGCACTTCGAAACTGACCGCGCTGTTCGCAGCAAAAAACGCGCTCACGCCTTCATTCGCCTGTATGTCCGCCATCGTGCGCGAATTTAGCGACAACACCTGCTGCCCGCGAGCCAAACCACCAAGGTCGGCGGGGCTGTCCGCGAATGTCCTCGTGATGCGAAAATCCGTTTGCGCTTGATCAACAAAGCGCCAGCTGAATCCAAATCCTTCGAATTTTCCCTCGCCGAAAAACTGGGTGTCCGCCTGCAGCGACCCGACGCTGCTGAATAGATCGAGCGGATTGCCGCTCGCATCTTTTGGCCCCAGCTGCAGCGTCACCAGAGACACCAGTTCCTCCGGCGACGCATAGTCCGCAATTTTGATGCCCGCCGGGAGCAAGTCGTTCCACAGGTACCAGGCATACAACTGATCAAGAACAAACTGCTTCTGACCATCATTGCTGCATGCCGCCGTGCCCGTCTGCGGCCCAGCATTTCCGCCGTCACTGCCACCACATGCCGTCAATCCGGCAAAGGCGATTAAGCAAATCAGTTTGCGCATTTGAACTCCATTACAAATTAACGCTTATTGCTTCCAAAGGATGACTCGCCGCATCAAATTCCCGCCAATGTTCGAGTAAGGTTCTGCCTGTCACTGGATGTACAAAATCAGGCGCCAGCTCCGCTATCGGCCGCAGGACGAAGCTGTACTTCAGTACGTCATCACGCGGTACACGAACCGGCTTTTCATCCGCGACGAGGTCATTGTAAAGCAACAAATCAATATCGAGAGGACGTGAATCCCATTTATCGCTGCCGCGAACTCGACCGGCAAGATTATGTATAAGCTCAATTTGCTGACAGATTGCCAGTGGTGAATCTTCACACTGAAATCGTATGACGAGGTTTAGGAAATCTGCTCCAACAAAGCCAGATGAAGCGCTCCGGTAAACGGGCGACAAATCGAGCTTGCCGTAACGCAGACTCAGCTCTTTGATCGCCAGTCGCAGGTTTTGTTCGGGCGATTCGTTGCTGCCGACACCCAGAAAAACAGTCGCCATCAGGCCAGCCGTTCGCCACGCTCGATCAGGACACCAACGGCTTTTGAGCCACGTATGGCGCCGGGTTTGTTCACCCGAACCTTGACCCAGGTGACGTTGAACTCTTCGCGAACGATAGTTGCAATCTGCTCAGCCAGAGTTTCGACGAGCTGAAAACTCGAATTGGCCACAAAATCCTGAATCCGCTTCGCCACCGATTTGTAGTTGAGGGTATCTGCGACGTCGTCCGACGCCGCCGCCCGGGCGATGTCAGCGCTCATTTCAAGATCGATGATGACGGTTTGGCGAATTCGACGTTCCCATTCCCAAATGCCTATGGTCGTGTCGATCTTGAGTTCGCTAAGAAAAATTTTGTCCATCGTCCCTCATTCCTGATTTAACTTGCAGGCGGCACGCCCAACGTTTCCAGCGACCACCTCGCCAGCGCCCGAATTTCGGTGGCATCGCCAGCCTCACTCAAGCGCATCGCCCCGGCGACAGCAATCATCGCACCATTGTCCGTACAAAATTCAAAGCGAGGATAAAATACCTGACCCGAAAATCGCTCAGCAATTTCACTGCGTAGCAGACGATTTGCTCCGACGCCCCCGGCCACAACGATTCTGTTCAGCCCTTGCGACTCCGCTGCCTTGATCGCCTTTCCGACCAGGGTGTCGACCGCTGCGCGTTGAAATGAAGCCGCGATATCCGCCCGGCAGTCAGCAAGGTCTCCACGCGCCTCCGCCTTTCTCACCTCCAGCATCACGGCCGTCTTCAGGCCGCTGAAACTGAAATCCAGGGTCGGCTTATTAAGCATCGGTCGCGGAAACGGGTACGCCGTATCATCGCCCGCCTCAGCCAACGCTGCGAGCAATGGCCCGCCGGGATAGCCGAGTCCCAGGAGCTTCGCGGTCTTGTCGAAGGCCTCACCCGCCGCGTCGTCGAGCGTGGTACCGAGCAACTCATAGTCACCCAGACGTCGAACCGCAATCAGCATCGTGTGCCCACCGGAGACCAACAGCGCCAGAAACGGGTAGTCGGGCGGATTTTCCTCCAGCATCGGAGCCAGCAGGTGCCCCTCCATATGATGTACGGCAACCACCGGGCAATTCCAGGCCAGGCCCAGGCCGTTGGCCATGCCACCCCCGACCATCAGCGCGCCGACCAGCCCTGGGCCGGCCGTGTAGGCGATGGCGTCCGGTTTGTCGATGCCGGCGGTTTCCATAAGTTGTTGAATTAATGGCAAAAGCATCCGGACATGGTCCCGAGATGCGATCTCCGGAACAACGCCGCCGTAGACGGCGTGCAGGTCCACCTGACTGTGCAGGGCGTGCCCAATGAGGCCTTTTTCAGAGCTGAACAGAGCAACCCCCGTCTCATCGCAGCTGGTTTCTATTCCGAGAGTTATCGTTGGCGTAGACATAAGCGGGCGAATCATAACCCGAACCCTTTGCAAACCGCCAAAACTGGCGTTATTATGCGCGGCTGAGTCCCGGCCCATGTGCCGGGTTTATTTATGTCTGGACGGAATGCCTGAACAATGCCAAGTGTTCGCCTAAAAGAGAACGAATATTTTGACGCAGCCTTGCGTCGCTTTAAACGTGCCTGTGAAAAGGCCGGAATTTTAACGGAGCTTCGTCGTCGTGAGTTCTACGAGAAGCCCACACAGGAAAGAAAACGTAAGAAAGCTGCGGCAGTCAAACGCCATCTAAAGCGCCTCTCTCGCGACGATTCCAAGAAAACGCGCCTGTATTGATTCGAGGCCGCAATAAGCGCTGCGATGTCCCTTAAAGGCCAAATCACAGAAGACATGAAGTCCGCCATGAAGGCCGGTGAAAAAGACCGGTTGAAAGCGATACGTCTCATTCTGGCCGCAATCAAGCAAATAGAAGTCGATACGCGCGAAGAGCTCGATGAACCGGCAGTACTTGCCGTTCTCACCAAGATGGTCAAGCAACGCCGTGATTCAATAGAACAATTCGAAAAGGGAGATCGCGAAGATCTGGCCGCCATTGAACGCGCCGAAATCGCAGTCTTGAATGATTACCTTCCCGAACAACTTTCCGCCGACGAACTCGCTGCAATGATAGACGAGATTGTCCTGTCTACCGGTGCCGAAGGGATACGCGACATGGGCAAGGTTATGGGCCAGATAAAATTGAAA
>JALHUQ010000095.1 GCA_022866645.1 Woeseiaceae bacterium
CTGCCGAGATATTTGACGGGCGCGTTTACGACTTTGCCCGAGTTTCTGAGTAATCGATTCGATGATAGCGTCAGGCGCATGACGGTTATCTTGTTTATGGTTGGCTACGGGCTCGTCACTATCCCCTCGGTACTGTATGCGGGCTCGATTGCGGTCATGCGTTTGTTTGATGTTCCTGCACTGCTCAACGTCAGTTACAGCCAGGCGCTGATCATAACGATATTGTGGGTCGGAATTGTCGGCGCCCTGTATGCAATTTTCGGCGGCTTAAAGGCGGTTGCAGTCTCCGATACGATCAATGGTTTTGGTTTGCTGATTATCGGGATACTGGTGCCTGTACTGGGTTTCGCAGCTTTAGGTGATGGGAGTTTTCTGGAGGGTGTCAGAACCGTAACCACCACGCACACTGAAAAATTGAATGCCATTGGTGCCAATACCGACCCCACTCCCTTCGCAACAATCTTCACCGGGATGATATTTGCAAACCTCTTCTATTGGTGTACTAACCAGTACGTTATCCAAAGAACATTGGCGGCCAAGAATCTGGAGGAAGGTCAGAAAGGGGTCCTTTTTTCGGGTTTCTTTAAGGTCCTGATACCCCTGATGATGATGATGCCAGGCATCATCGCCTTTCATCTTTATGGCGACGGGCTCACGTCTATTGACTTGGCGTTTCCGCAATTAATCAAAGATGTTCTGCCTGTTTATATGTCAGGATTCTTTCTCGCCGTGCTGCTGGGCGCGGTGTTCAGTTCATTCAATTCGTTGTTAAACAGTGCTGCGACGCTTTTTTGTCTGGATGTGTATGAGCCGCTAAAAAAGGGCAAGGTCGGCGATGCGGAGATGATAAAGGTTGCCAAGATCGCCAGTATAGCGATAGCTGTATTTTCGTTTGTGGTTGCGCCGCTATTACAGTACGCCCCCGAGGGATTGTGGCAAGTAATCAGAATTTTTACGGGTTTTTACAATATTCCTGTTGTGGCCGTTGTAATGGTAGGCCTGTTCACCAAGCGAGTGCCGGGGCTGGGCGCTAAAGTCGCCATTGTTTTTCATGTCGTTGCCTATGGCTTATTGCAGTTTGTATTTAACGACGCGATCAATATTCACTTCCTCCACCTTTACGCAATACTCTTCTTCGCGGAAATCGCGATCATGCTGGTTATTGGTTACCTAAAGCCGATGGAAAAGCCCTGGGTTTTCGAACAAAGACAGCGTGTGAACTTAGCACCCTGGGCGTATGCGTTGCCTGTGTCCATAACGCTCTTTTCTTGCATCGTCGCTTTGTACGTTTTGTTTTCACCGCTGGGCCTTGTCGGTGGTTTGGGTCCTCTGTTTTGGCCTGCGTTGCTATTGATAGCTATTCTGAATATCGGCGGTTGGTATTTCAGCCGGAAGCGCTGGAGTCACCGGTATTCAAAATATCTGCTTGGTATTGCTGATACCTAGCCTGTCCCGCTGCGCAATTGGTACGTAGGTCATTATCAAGCCGAGAGTCTGGAAAAACTCGCTGCCGTGATTACTGTCTAGAAGAGCGGCTTTATTGGTTTGACGAATAAGCATTAAAGCATTGAAATAATTGAGCTTTTCGGCTCTTCTTGGTCAACTTGGCGCGACCCCGGAGTGTACCCCGTTCCCTGCTCAGAGCGACGAGCGTTGCTAATGCCTGAAGAAGCTATGTATTATAGTCATCTATAAGACATAGGTCTTAACGACAACCCACGGTAAGGGGGGAACCACCATGGAAACCAAAATGCTAAACACTCCAAAACGACTTTTTTTGCTTGCGCTGACGCCGTTGCTTTGTCTTGGATTCAGTTTGCCGGTCTCGGCGGAAATGGAAGAGATTGTTGTAACCGCGACGAAACGTGAAGAAAACGTTCAGGACGTACCGGTCTCAGTGACGGTGCTTTCTGCTCAAACGATTGAGAATTCCCACGCGGTTGGACTGGAAGGCTTGCAAGCGCTGATTCCCTCTGCGTCATTTCGCAAGGGCAACACGACGCGGAATTCGTCAGTGGTGATTCGCGGCCTCGGCACGATTTCCTTCAGCACCGCGGCCGAGCCTAGCGTTTCGACTGTCGTCGACGGCGTTGTCCTTGGCCGTTCTGGTCAGGCATTCAGCGATCTTTACGAACTCCAACGTCTGGAAGTACTACGCGGACCGCAGGGAACACTATTCGGCAAGAATGCTTCTGCCGGCGTAGTCAATATTACGACCGTGAGACCGAGTAATGAGCTGGAAGGGAGCGTCGACCTGTCGTTTTTTCAGGATAACGAAACCCGACTCAAGGCCCGCCTCTCCGGACCTATAGGCGACCAGGCTCGTGCCAGCATTACTGCGTTCAAGGGCGATTTCGATGGCTACATACGCAATGTCCACACGAACGAAACGACCAACGGCTATGACCGTAGCGGTGTCCGTGCAATGCTTGAGTACGAGCCGACGGACAAGATAAGTGCCTTGTTCATATTTGAAGATTACGACGCGACAGACGAATGCTGTACCGAACTCGAAGGGCTGCCGAGCGGAAGGCATCCTCTTTCCGAGGCCTTGCCTAACAGCAACGGCACCGTTGGCGGAGTCGCGGACATCGATCTGGAACAGCGATTGATCGATCATGATTTCACGACCATCACCCTTGATAGCACTTCGGCCTATTCCATGCAGCTCGATTTCGACATCGGCGATATGACCTTGACTTCGATTACGGCGGCCCGAACCTGGAACAACACGGAAATCCGAGAGGGCGACTTCACGTCTATCGGTGGTGACGCGACTATACCGGTGGATTTTGGAGCAACGACATTCCAGCTACACGATGTCGGCCCGCAGGAATGGCGTCAGCTGTCGCAGGAACTGCGGCTTGCATCTCCGGGCGGTGAAACGTTCGACTGGCAGCTAGGAATGTTCTACTGGAATATTGATTCCGAGCGCAACTTCACTCGCGAAGCCAGCTGTCAAAACAATGCCGGCCAGAACGATGCTATTCTCGCGGCCAATCCAGGTCTGACTTGCAATGCGAACGACATCGTATCAGCGACCGCATTCTTCGACACCGAGTTCAATAATTACGCACTGTTTGGCGAGGGTACTTACAAGCTGACAGACAATCTTCGATTGCTACTCGGACTGCGCTTCACAGAAGACGAAGTGTCGTTTAATCACAATCGATTGAGCAATGATCCATACGGGCGCCGGGGCGTTGGCGTTCAGCCAGCGACCGGGAACACGAATTACTCAAATAAGACCGACGAGAGTAATACGTCTGGCAAACTTGGGGTCCAGTGGTCAACCGACGCTCTCGGCATGTTCTACGCTACGTATTCGCAAGGCTACAAAGGGCCCGCATTCAACACGTTCTACAATATGGGTCCAAACGACGTGCTGCCGATAGGTGCAGAGGAGTCCGATTCTGCCGAACTCGGCTGGAAGTACACCGCAGACACATTCTTGTTGAATGTGACTGTGTTTCATACCGAAGTTACGGGCTACCAGGCGAATAACTTCGACAACTCGACAGGCGTCACAATCACTCGCCTGACCAACGCCGGCGATGTTTCAACAGAAGGCGTCGAAGTCGATTTCGTCTGGCAACCGTCGGACAACATCAGCATTGGAGGCGGTTTTGCCTCCGTCGATGCGATCATCGACAAATTCAATTGCCCGCTTGACTCGATCACAGGGCTTCCACCGGCCGGTTGCAGCACTCGCTCGGGTCTCGATGTTCCGTTTTCCCCGGACCTCAAGGTATCGCTCTACGGGCAATGGGTAATACCGCTGAACGGCATGGATTTGATTTTCGACGGCTCGTTCGTGCACACCGACGAACAATACTCGGATCTGCCCGGAACCAATGGCACGTTCAGCCCTGCAGCATTACTGCCGGAGTACGATATTCTTAACCTGAACGCGACGCTGTCGTTTAACGAAGACAAGTTTCGAATAACGTTGATCGGCAAAAATCTGGGTGACGAGAGTTACGCGACCACCTATAGCGGTGATGGTTTCCGCTACCAGATTCCCCGTGACGCTGACCGCTACTTCGGCCTCGGTTTGAGAGCCTCGTTCTAGAAATTCTTTCGAGTGAAATTGCCGGGCTCGACTCATGACATTGAGCCCGGCAACTTTCCCGTCTTCAAAGTGATTCGCATGGGCATTCTGGGTGCCGCACGCATCGCGCCAGTCGCGTTGATTCAGCCAGCGCGTCTGTTGCCCAACGTGGAACTCGCTGCGGTCGCCGCAAGTAGTGTAGCCAAAGCGGTTGCGTTCGCCGACGACCATGCCGTTGCCAGGGCCGCTTCGAGTTACACCGAGCTGCTCGATTCACCCGACATCGACGTTATTTACAACGCATTACCGCCTTATCTGCATGAGCAATGGTCGGTCGCGGCCCTTGAGTCCGGTAAGCACGTGTTGTGTGAAAAGCCATTTGCGATGAACGCGGCAGAGGCCGGTCGAATGGTGAAGGCGGCGAACACTTCGCAACGATTGTTGGTCGAGGCATTTCACTATCGATTCCACCCCTATTTTCGGCGAGTGCTGGAATTGCTTACGAGCGACGTCATCGGCAACATTCGCCACATCGAGGCACGATTCGATGTGCGCATAAGCTATAGCCCCGCCGAATTTCGTCATAGCCCGGCGCTGGGGGGAGGCGCACTGATGGACCTGGGCTGTTACCCTGTGCACTGGGTGCGGACCCTAATGGGCTCCGAACCGCGAGTGATGCGAGCCGACTGTGTGCGCAGCCACTCAGGCGTCGATGTCACGACGCGCGCTTCCCTGAAGTTTGTCGGTGAAGTGACGGCGGAGGTGATGACCTCCATGAGCGACACCGCCAGCCACCAGCACGAAGCGCAGGTAATCATTGAGGGCGAAAAGGGTCGCCTGATTTTGGACAACCCCATAGCGCCTCACCACGGCAACAAAATCACGATAGAGACAGGCGCTGCGCCGCGATCGGAGAGCGTTGCGGGCGAGTCAACCTACTATTACCAGCTACAGCATTTCGTGGCCGCGGTTGAAGGGGCCGTAGAGCCGCTGACCGGCGGCGAAGACGCGATCAACACTATGCAGTTGATCGACAATATATACGCAGCCGCGCACTTCGACAGGCCGGAGTTGGACTGATGCCGGCGGCGACGGTCATTGGCGCTACAGCTACCGCGGTGTCAGAGCTGACCCAGACCGTTCTGCTTCAGTAAATCC
>JALHUQ010000096.1 GCA_022866645.1 Woeseiaceae bacterium
GCATTGTGAATTTGAAACTCGCCCTTTAAGCCCGGTGCTAGTAATGCGTCATATTTCCGGGATGGTCCACGCCAGCTCCAGGTCCCATCATCGTTGATACTACTGTCGAAATTCTTGCCCGCCAGCGACAAGTTTGCGCCCTTCTCTTTTGCTATCCGCAGGATCGCCTTTGGCACTTCGGCACCGGCAAAAACTGCGGGTTTGCCCGCCCGCATGACGCCGGCCTTTTCCACGGCGATAGTCTCAATGTCGTGGCCCAGCCAATCGCAATGATCCAGTGCAATATTGGTAATCAAACACGCACTCGGCTCGATAGCATTCGTCGCATCCAGTCGGCCACCGAGGCCGACCTCGAGTATCCAGACATCCAGATTCGCAGCAGCAAAGATGACGGCGGCCGCCAGTGTGCCAAACTCGAAATACGTTAACTCGGCACCACCACGCGCCGACTCAACCTGCTCAAAGGCAGCAGTGATCTCGGCGTCGCTCGCTGCAACACCGTTGACGACGATGCGTTCGTTGTAGCGACGGACGTGCGGTGATGTGTATGCACCCGTGCGCTTCCCGCTTGCGCGCAATAATGCATCCGTCATAGCAACGCTGGATCCTTTGCCGTTGGTGCCCGCTATTATCAAAACGTCAGCGGGACGCGGCAGGTCCAGGCGACCCAGCACCTCAAGGACACGCTCGAGGCCGAGATTAATTTCTACGGGCGATAGCGTTTCGAGGCTAGCCAGCCATTGGGGCAAAGGCGTACCAGAGGCAAGCATAGCGGGGCTTACTGAGCTGCTAGCGGGCTCGGACGACCGTCGAACTTGGCCAGCAAATTGGCGATCTGATCGCGCAATTCACGACGGTCAACGATCATGTCGATCGCGCCATGATCCAGCAAAAACTCGCTACGCTGAAAACCTTCCGGCAAGCGCTCACGGACGGTTTGTTCGATAACCCGTGGACCCGCGAATCCAATCAACGCATTGGGCTCAGCGATATTGACGTCGCCCAGCATCGCGAGACTCGCCGATACACCACCCGTCGTGGGATCCGTCAATACGGATATGTAAGGAATTCCTTTGCTGCCCAGATTCGCAAGCGCGGCCGACGTCTTTGCCATTTGCAGCAATGAGAATAGCGCTTCCTGCATGCGGGCGCCGCCACTGGCGGAAAATGAAATCATCGGCATCTTGTTTTTCGCTGCGTGTTCCGCCGCTCGCGAAAATCGCTCGCCGACGACCGAACCCATTGATCCGCCCATGAAGGCAAACTCAAACGCACAGGCAACGACCGGTCGGCCAAATAAAGTACCTGTAACGCTGACGAGCGCGTCTTTTTCGCCGGTTTTTTTCTGCGCAGCAATAATTCGGTCCCGGTATCGTTTGCTGTCCTTAAACTTCAATGGATCTTCAGACTCAAGGCCTGCTGACAACTCCGTCTGCGAGTCGGGGTCCAGAAAGTATTCAAGTCGTTTGCGAGCACCAATACGCATGTGGTGATCGCATTTTGGGCACACTTTTAAGTTGCGCTCCAACTCGTTGCGATACAATTGCGCATCACATCGCGTGCATTTTATCCAAACACCTTCAGGCACGGATTTCGTGCGATTTTCAGTGCTTATGCGCGACGGCATCAGTTTTTCAAACCAGCTCATTGCGACATGATATCCGTATAGTTTAAGGACAGCCAGTCGGCTGCTGCGGAATACCGGCGGCCTTAGGGTAGTCCACCGAGACCAGGGTCAGACCGTGCGGTGGTGCCGCGACGCCGCCTTCTTTTCGGTCGCGACTTTCGAGCACTTCGGCGATCCACTGAACTGGCCGTTCCCCCTCACCGATCGCCGCAAGAGCGCCGGTAATGTTGCGTACCATGTGTTGCAGGAACGCGTTTGCGGAGATTTCCAGCGTTATCCAATCACCATCACGGCTGACTGTCAGCCTGGTGATAATGCGACGCGGCGTATTGGCGCCACAACCGGCGGCGCGAAACGCGGAAAAATCATGCTCACCGAGCAATTGCTGAGCGGCTTCATGCATGCGAGCCACGTCCAGCGGTTTGTAAACCCACCAGGCTCGGTGCCGATGAATGGCGGAACGCTCGAATCGATTCAGAATGCGGTAGCGATAGTTTCTACCCGTCGCCAGGAAGCGGGCGTGAAAATCATCGTCGACAGTTCGGGCCCACATGACGCAGATATCGTCCGGCAGGTGGCTGTTCGCGCCGAGCAGCCAACCGCGATCATCGCGCACGCTGGGAGTATCAAAATGCACAACTTGCCCAGTGGCGTGAACTCCGGTGTCGGTACGCCCGGCACACGTCACCTCGACTGCGTGGTTAGCAACCGTGCCGAGAGCTTCTTCGAGACACTGTTGTATTCCGAGACCGGTTTTCTGGCGTTGCCAGCCGTTGTACGCTGTGCCGTCGTACTCAATGCCAAGCGCGATGCGCATTTCAGGTCCCGCAACTCGTCTTAGCTGGGCAGAGAATCCAGCAATCGCTGCGCTTGTTGTTTCTGCGCTTTGTCACCCTCATCCAGTACTTCCTCGAGGATGCTGCGTGCTCCAGCCGGATCACCCATGTCAACATAGGCACGTGCGAGATCGAGTTTCGTGCCAACCTCAGTCATGGTACGCGCTTCGTGCAGATCGCTACTCATGTCTTCCGGAGCCAGCGACATTGTCGGCACTTCTGCCGTCTCGCTACGCAGTCTCGGACGCGGCTGTTCTACTGTCGCGTCGTCGCGGCGCTGCTCGACCGTGTCGCCTATCTCACTGACCTTCAATGCTGCAGTCAGGTCATCAAGGTCCAAATCAAGATCCGTTCTTGCAATGGCTGGTGTTTCCGCCGTCGATTCAAGATCGTAGCGGCCGGTAAAGACGTTGGGCGGCAAGGCTTCCGTTTTGGCGAAGTCGAAATTATCGTCGTCGTCGTCCATCGGCGCCAACATCGTTTCAGCGTCTGCCGGGTAGGCCTTTAATGTTTCATCACCCAGACCGGGTGCAAGCATTGTCGCATCACTATCTCGCAGGCTACCCACCAGACCGGTGGCCGTATCGACTGCCATGTCGTCGCCGAGAACCTGCGTGAGACCGGTTGCGTCGAGAAGAGCTTCATCAATATCCAGGTCAATCGAAGTCTGTTCGTGCTCCGCCGTCAACATCGGGTTCTGGCCGGTCTCGTCTGCTGCGAGGCGAATTCCTGTGCTTTCCAGATCACTCAGGTCGAGATCATCCAGGTAGCCCATCGAATCTGGATCCAGCGCCTCCCGGATTCCGGTTGAATCCGGATCGATACGAGGATTCCTGCCCGTCGCTTCGTCGAGGTCGTCGAAATCGGCGAGGGCCTCATTAATGCCTGTCTCAGACAGGGTTTTATCTTGCCCTGTAATATCCAGATCATCGAACGACGCGATTTCGGTTTCTGCCAGCCCACTGACATCAAGATCAAGGTCGTCAAGATTAATTTCGGCGGTTGCACCAGAGTCCTGACCACTGTCTGAAATCGCTCTGAAGAGTGACTCGTCAAGCGACGGCAATTCGGACGTTGCACCACTGTATCCGGCGAATTGCTCCTCGATGGTTGGCGTTCCAACGGTCGGCGACGGCACATCGGCAGTCGCATCCATTAACGACGAATCGAGTGTTGGCGACTCGGCCGTTACATCGAAATCCAGTCCGCCGCCATCGTCTGCTGCCTCGTCGAAGTTGAAGTCGACGCCCTCTTGTGCATTTTCGCCTGCGCCGAGATCAATTATCTCGGACTCGCGGCTGTCTTCAGCACCGAAGTCCATGTCCAGAGCACCGGCGGTGTCATCGGCTTCGTCAAATGAGAGATCAACCGCCCGGGTTGCACCGGCCACTGCAGCGCCAGCAAACATATCGTTGTCGGCCGCAATTTGTTGGCCCATGATCACGATCTTGTCCCAATCCGGACTGTCGGCTCCGCGGATCGCCTTCTTCAGGCGTGCCGCCGCGTCGACGAAGGCATCGCGATTGCCCCACACGAAATAGATTTCGCAGAGTTTGGACATCAGTGTCTTATCGGAAGGATCCGATTCCAAAGCACCGTTGATCAGATCCGCCGCTTGATCATACAAACCGTAGGCCATGTGGAAATCGGCTTCAGCAGCCGGGTCCGTCTGGTCGAGATTGACGGCTGTTTCGCTGCTGAACGTGTCTTCCAGCGAACCGAAAGAACCGGAAGTCCCGCTATACGTTCCAGCTGGCGCTTCAACGGTGTCTTCGAGTATCGGGTGTACACCCGAATCCTGCTCTACGACGACAAACGCTTCTTCGGGGCTAGGCGCACGAATGGTCGATGTCGCCGATATCGCACCAACGGCAAGCTCATCAGAGTCCAGCGCTTCCCACGGTCGACCGTCTTCGTCCTCGTCGTCGCCGCCGCCGCGCTTCATGAACCAGACCAAGCCACCAGCGACCAGAATCAATGCTCCGATGATGATGCCCCAGGCAGCGAGAAAATCGACCACCTTATCAACCAGACTTTTCTCGCGAGACGATGTCGTCGTAACAATAGTAGTAGGTACGGTTGTATCGGTCGACGCGTCATCCGTCGTTGCGGTGTCGTCGCTACCGACGGTGGTATCCGTGTCGTCCACTACGCCATCGCTATCAGCATCCTCATCGGCTGATTCATCGGCTGATTCATCGGCAAAAGTACCGTCCTCGGTATCGGCCACCGGCGGCTCATAGACTTCGCCCCGAATGTTTGCCAACTCTTGCCGCAATGTGGCCAGTTCGTTGTCGCGAATCTCGATCAGAGACTGCTGATTGGGCACATTAGCCGCTTCCAGCTCAGCAATGCGATCAGCTATTTCCTGTTCACGTGACGGCGGTTCGGAGTCAGACGCCTCATCTTCGTATTCAGTACCCGCGGGTTCTTCGTCGGGCGGCACCAAAGTTAAACTTGGACGCGTTGACGGTTCCGGCGCCGTGTATCCGCCACCACCGCCCCAGGCGCCATGCTGCCGCTGCACTTCTTGCACAGCAGAGTTGCGGTCGATCTGAAACACATCGTCCGCGCCGGGTATGCGTAAACTCGCACCAGCTCTCAGCACGTTGATATTGCCGCCAAAGGCGCCTTGATTCGCCTCATATATGGCCAGCATCGTTTGATTCATTGTCAGTGAGTTATCAGGGCGCCAGCGCGACGCGATTCCCCACAGTGTGTCGCCTCTTTCGACTACGAGATCGCCCCCGTCCGCTGGCCGCGGCGCTGGTTCGGGGATAGCATCGTAATTGGTAACCGGGATGCTTGAATCACTGCCTCTGGCCGGCTGTGTGGGCAGCGGCGCCGTACGAACCTCTTGCTGTTGCGGCGTTGGCGTCGGCGTCGGTTGCCGCTCTATTGTGGCGCCGTCGCTGGGTGTGCTTCGACGCGGCGCTTCAACCGCCGGGGCGGTTCTCGCAGTCGGAGCCGCATACGTCGGTGGATCAAGTAGTACAGTGTATTCACGCAACAACCGCCCGCTGGACCAGGTTGCTTCGACGAGAAACGTCAGAAAGGGTTCCGTAATGGGTGCGCGCGATCGAATTTGCACGACGCTGCCACCAACACCACCGTTGACGACATGAAATTCAACGCCCTGCAAAAAAAACGGACGATCGATGCCGTATCGTGCAAATGTCTCTGCGGATGCTAATGCGACGGTGAGATCCGCCAATTCGTCGGGGCTGGCTGATAACAGTACAATTTCCGCTCGCAGCGGCTCGTTAAGCACCGAATCCAGCTTTATGTCGCCCAGTCCGATGGCCCAAACCTCGCTCCATAGCAGAAAAACCAAGCATAGGGCGAGGTGAGTAAAGCGTCGCGACATAATGTAAATCTCCAAACCTCAAAAAGCCCCGTAATCGACATCCAGTCCGGGGCCGTTCATAGCCACCGAACTATAGCTTAAAGATACTTTTTTGCCAATATTTCAGCAATTTGGACACTATTTAGCGCCGCGCCCTTACGTATATTGTCCGCCACTACCCAGAGGTTCAATCCGGTCGGGTGAGAGATGTCCTCGCGAATGCGGCCGACGAAAACGGGGTCTCGACCGGAGCTTTCGGTGACCGCTGTCGGATATTTCCCCAATTCGACACCATCGAGTACTTCTATTCCGGGCGATTTTGACAGTAAGGTGCTTGCTGTCGCGGCGGATATCTTCTCGCGCGTCTCGATATGGATGGCTTCGGAGTGCCCAAAAAACACCGGGATACGAACGGCTGTCGGGTTTACCAGGATTTCATCATCGCCGAGAATTTTCCGCGTTTCCCAGACCATCTTCATTTCTTCTTTCGTGTAACGGTTGTCCTGAAAAACGTCGATGTGCGGAATAGCATTGAATGCAATCTGCCTGGCATCTCCTTTGATCTCCAATGGGCGACCGTTTAGCAGCGCACTGGTCTGACGCACGAGCTCTTCGACGGCGCGACGCCCGGCACCAGACACCGCCTGATAGGTACACACGTTAATGCGGGTGATACCCACAGCGTCATAGATAGGTTTGAGCGCCACGACCATCTGAATGGTTGAACAATTCGGATTCGCGATAATGCCACGATTCTTATAATCAGCGATCGCATCAGGATTAACCTCTGGCACCACCAGCGGAATATCATCGTCATAACGAAAATGCGAGGTGTTGTCGACAACCACGCAACCCGCCGCCGCCGCTTTCGGCGCATACACTGCAGAAATCGACCCGCCAGCCGAGAACAAGCCGATCTGCACCTTTGAAAAATCGAAATCAGCCAGATTCTCGACGCTCAAGTGACTGTTGCCGAACGCCAATTGTTTGCCGACCGAGCGTTCGCTCGCCAGCGCATAAACTTTTCCATAGGGAAATTTTCGCTCACTCAAAATTTCGAGCAAGGCTTCACCGACGACGCCAGTCGCGCCGACGACAGCGATATCAAAACGATCTGCCAACTTATATCTCCGGTGTTTCCGACTTGATGTCGGCATTTTGTGCGCGATTGCGCAAATAGTGATCCATGATGACCAGCGCCACCATTGCCTCGGCGATAGGCGTCGCCCGCAAGCCAACGCAGGGGTCGTGACGTCCCGTGGTTACGATTTCCGTATCCTTGCCGGACTTGTCGATCGTCTTTCCCGGAACAGAAATACTCGATGTTGGTTTGAGTGCCAGACTCGCGAGTATGTCCTGGCCGGATGAAATTCCGCCAAGCGTGCCGCCCGCGTCATTCTTGCTAAAGCCGCTTGCCGACATTTCGTCGCGATGTTCGCTGCCGCGCTGCGTTATCGCCGCAAATCCTGCGCCCAGCTCGACACCTTTGACGGCATTAATGCTCATCAGTCCATGCGCAATATCCGCCTCGAGTTTATCGAATACAGGCTCGCCCAATCCTGGCGGAATATTGCTGGCCAGAACACTGATCTTGGCGCCGATCGAGTCGCCCTGTTCTCTGAGTTCGTCCATGAAACGATCGAGTTCGTCAACGCGATCGGGATCTGCGCAAAAAAATGCGTTGTCATCGATGCTGCCGAAGTCTTTCGCATCGAGCTTGATCGGGCCGAGCTGCGACAAATAACCACGGACCTCGATGCCGAGTCGCTCTTTCAGGTATTTTTTCGCGATAGCACCGGCCGCGACACGCATCGCGGTTTCGCGCGCCGACGATCTGCCGCCGCCGCGATAATCGCGGATACCGTACTTCTGCTGATAGGTGTAATCAGCGTGGCCAGGTCTGAACTTGTCCTTTATATCGCCGTAATCCCTGGAGCGCTGATCCGTATTCTCGATCAGCAGTCCGATCGGTGTTCCCGTCGTCTTGCCTTCGAAGACACCCGACAGAATCTTGACCTGATCCGGCTCATTTCGCTGCGTCGTATGACGGTTGCGGCCGGGGCGGCGGCGGTCGAGATCGCCCTGAATATCCGCTTCTGACAATTCCATTCCGGGAGGGCAGCCGTCGACAATGCAGCCCAGCGCGGGGCCATGGCTCTCGCCAAACGTTGTTACTGTGAAAATCAGGCCAAAAGTATTTCCAGACACCGCTATAACCCTTGTAAGTCATCTTTGGTCAGCAAAAATACGCCAGTCCCACCCTCGGCAAATTCGAGCCAGACAAACGGCGTCTCGGGATAAGCCTTTTCGAGTGCGGGCTGACTATTCCCTACCTCGCAGACGAGTATTCCACTGTCTGTAAGGAATCGCGAGGCATCCTGCAAAATCTTGTGCACAGATTCCAGACCGTCATCACCGGCGGCGAGGCCCAGTGCCGGCTCGTGGTGATATTCGGTCGGCATCGACTCCATGTCGAGTCGATCCACATAGGGCGGATTGCTGACGATCAGGTCGTACTGCTTGCCGGCCAGCGCCGCGAAAAAGTCGGATTGCACGGCGCTCACTCGGTCGCTCAGGCCATGGCGCTCTATATTAACAACTGCCACGTCCAGCGCATCCGTTGAAATATCAACGGCATCGACGCTGGCGTCGGGAAACGCATGTGCGATAGCGATCGCGATGCAGCCACACCCGGTTCCGAGATCAACAGCTGCTCGCACCGAATCAGGGTCCAACCACGGCGAAAACCGCGCATCAATCAACTCTGCGATCGGGCTGCGCGGAACCAATACGCGCTCGTCGACATAGAATTCGTGGCCCGCAAAGAACGCCTGCCGCACGAGATACGCGAGTGGTGTCCGTTCCTCGATGCGTCGCCGCGCCAGGTCCAGAATTTCCGACACTTTTCCGTCTTCGACATTGTTGGCATAAACGGCCGGGGCATCATCATGTGAAAGCTGCAATGTGGCAAACACCAGCCAGGCCGCTTCATCCAACGAATTATCCGTACCATGGCCAAACCACAGCGGAGCGCTATCAAAGCGCTCAGCGATGGTGCGTATCAGGAGGTCGACGGTCACAACGACGGCGAATCTATCACGCTGCCGCTCCAACTGCCTGTAGAATTGCCGCCCCGACACTGATTCGTTTAAGAACCACCTCGACATGAGAACCAAGAACTTCATCATCGCGATCGTCCTCGGCGGCGCGCTTGCGGCCGGCATTTTTGTCGCCGCAAGCATAAACAAACCGGCAGAGCTGCAAACGGCTTTCGTCGTTCCGAGTCCTGCCGAATTGCCGGCCTTCGCTCTCCAGGACCAATATGGCGAACCGGTCACAGCCGACACGTTTCGCGGCCAATGGGATCTGGTCTTCTTCGGATTTACGAACTGCCCGGATATTTGCCCGACGACGCTGCAGATACTGGCCAACGCGAAACTCGAACTTCAGAACATCGGCGCAGGCGCGATACCGCGCGTCGTGTTTATCAGTGTCGACCCGGAACGTGACACGCCGGAAATTCTTGGTCGATACGTGGACTACTTTGGCGCGGCTAATCTCGGCGTCACCGGAACGCTTCCGGAACTCGTGAAACTCACCACCGCACTGGGTATTTTTTTCGAGAAGGCGCCCACCGACGACGGCAATTATGGCGTTGATCATTCAGCGGCAGTTCTCGTTATCAACCCGGAGGGACAGTTTTCGGCTTTGTTTAGCGCGCCTCATACGATTGCAAACTACGTGCACGATCTACCGATCATCATGGATGTGAACTGATGCCGCCGGTCCGACTATCGATACTCGGCGCGATATTCGTTTTTGCCGTGCTGAGTGCCTGTGATGGCGATGCTGAGCCGCCGCTGATCGCGACGGCTATCATCATTAACGAATCGGTGCCCGGTAAAGCGATGAGCGCGGGCTACCTTTCGCTGCGAAACACTACGCACGACGAGATCAGCATTTCTCGTGTTAGCAGCCCCGAGTTCGGCGCTGTCGAGATACATGAATCACTGCTGCAGGATGGCGTTGCGAAGATGCGCCGCGTTGAGAAACTGTTGATTCCTGCAAATTCGACTGTCTCGTTGGAGCCAGGCGGGAAACATCTGATGCTGATGCTTCCTATAGGGGCACCCGAAAACATTTCATTGAATTTCTACAACGACGAAACTCTGCAACTTAGTGTGCAAGCGTCGCTAACCCGGAGTAAGCACTGATGCTCGCTGCACTTTTTGTCGCATTACAATACGTATTACCGAAGCATCTACTGACGGCAATGATCTGGCGTATTGCGCGAATTCGCCACGTCGCGACCAAGAACTTTTTGATTACACAATTTGTTGGCCTTTATAAGGTCGATATCGAAGAAGTGAAGCTTGTCGTGCCCGCGGATTTTGCGACCTTTAATGATTTTTTCATTCGCGAGTTAGTCGCGGATGCGCGCCCGATCGATTCCGGAAGCAACAATATCGTTTCGCCAGTCGATGGCACCGTCAGCATCGCGGGCGCTATCCGGGATGGCAGCATCATTCAGGCGAAAGGCATCGATTATTCACTCAATGATTTGCTGGCGACCGATATTGATCTGGCCAATGCCTACGTTAATGGCAGGTTTGCGACCATTTATCTGGCCCCTTATAACTACCATCGTGTACACGCTCCACTCGATGGCGAACTGGTTGCGGCTCGATATATACCGGGAGACTTGTTCAGTGTTAATGAAGCCACGGTCGCGCGCGTGGACGGTCTGTTCCGGCGCAATGAGAGGCTCGTCATGCACTTCCGAACTGAGCATGGCACAGCTGCACTTATCTTCGTGGGCGCCTTCAATGTCGGCAGCATTTCAACTCCGTGGACGGGGGAGTTGCGCCCACGAAAACGTGGCAGCGTCGATGTACTGGATCTTTCGAAGCATCCGACCGCAGTCAGGAAAGGCGATCTGCTGGGCTGGTTCAACATGGGCTCCACCGTCATCCTGTTGTCATCTGCCGATGCCTGTGAGTGGCATGAGAGCCTGCGGCCCGGAGCGACTGTGCGTGTTGGCGAGGCGATCGGCCACGAGAAGAGCCGGATGTGAGGGACTGGCGCGCGACATCGGGACCTGCGTCCTCGGTACGCCGCGCGGCAATACTGCGGCGACTGCGCGATTACTTTGAAAGTGAAGCTGTGCTTGAAGTCGACACGCCCGCCTTGAGTACGGCGGCGGCGAGCGACGTACAGATTGAGAGCCTCGAAGTCCACAGCGTGCTGAGTGACAAGCCGTTGTTCTTGCATACCTCGCCCGAATTTTGCATGAAGCGCCTGCTGGCATCAGGCTACCCGGATATTTACTCAATCTGTCGTGTGTTTCGCGACGGCGAAACGGGTCGACGTCACCAACCGGAATTCACGATGGTTGAGTGGTATCGACATGGCTACCAACTCGACGCCATCATCGCAGACACACTGAAGGCGATCGCAGCGGCGTTGGGGAATCCAGCGCTCGTGGACGACGCGATCGTCACTGACTACCGGGACGTCTTTATCCGTGTTCTGGACATTGATCCCCTCACCGCCACGATCACTGAGTTAGCCGATGCGGCCAAAGCTGATACGGCATTGCGGACGGCGTTAGGTGACGAACGCGATGGCTGGCTGGACCTCCTCATAAGCACGCAACTCGCAGCGACTTTTGCGAACGACCGCCTGACGGTCATACGACATTATCCCGCCACTCAGGCAGCGCTTGCCCAAATTTGTCCCGATGATCCGGGCGTTGCGGATCGATTCGAGGTTTTTTTCGGCCCGCTGGAGTGTGCCAACGGCTATGTCGAGTTAACCGACGCGCAAACGCAGGCCGCTCGAATTGCAGAAGATCAAGCCAAGCGACAACAGTTTGGCCGTCGCATACGAGCACACGACGAATCCCTGATCCGCGCACTCGCGGCGGGACTGCCGCCCTGCGC
>JALHUQ010000097.1 GCA_022866645.1 Woeseiaceae bacterium
AACGTACGCGCCAAGGTGTTTCGCAATCTGGATCGCCAAAGTGCCGACGCCGCCGGATCCTGCGTGAATAAGTATTTTCTGACCCTTTTTCAGTGCGGCCTTCACACGAATCGCTTGCCATGCAGTCAACCCGGCCAGCGGAATCGATGCGGCTTGCTCGTGGCTGATAGATTGCGGTTTGAGCGCGAGTTCACGTTCATTAACAATGGCGAACTCGGCCAGTGACCCAGCGTTGTCCTGGTTTGGGCGGGCGTAGACCGCATCGCCGACCTTGAATTTCGAAATGCTTTTTCCAACCTCGGAGACAACGCCTGAGAGGTCGTAACCCATAACATGCGGAAATGAAATCGGCATAACCTCCTTCATATGACCTGCACGTACGATGTTGTCGATAGGATTCAAGCCTGCGGCATGCACCGCCACCAACAACGTATTAGCACTCACAGTAGGCG
Source organism: Woeseiaceae bacterium (assembly GCA_022866645.1). Taxonomy (GTDB): domain Bacteria; phylum Pseudomonadota; class Gammaproteobacteria; order Steroidobacterales; family Woeseiaceae; genus UBA1847. Next base: position 453 of record JALHUQ010000097.1, read on the forward strand.
TTGGCACGTCCGCAATTTCGATGTCGCCAGCGTAGTTGTTAATAATGGCTGCTTTCATGCTCGTTTTCTCCAGGTTACTGTTTAGTTGTTACTTATTCAGCGCCTGCGGCTGATCGCCTTCTGAGAATCTTGGGTTTAGCTTCATCGCAACGTACAGGACAGATGTGCAGGCATCTGTGCGTTGCCGTACCAAGCAGCGGCCAATATCGGTCTTTTCAGATGCGTCTGCGAAAGCGTGGTTAAACCCGTGTGTGGGTCAGCGAACAGACGCTGTGCCGGCTCGTCGGTAAGGTCGACAGCCTCGCCGAATTTTGGCCGTGGTCATGCCGAAGCCCCCCACGGCTTGCGGCCTGTCGTCAGGCCCAGGAACAAGTGTAAATGGATTTCGTTCGTATCGTGATAGCGATTCTCTTGCCGCCGCTTGGTGTCTTCCTGCAAGAGGGGATAGGCAAGCATTTTTGGATCAATATCCTGCTTACGCTGCTCGGGTATATACCGGGTATCGTTCATGCCGTGTGGATCATCACCAAAAGATGATGCGTGAACGTTGGGACATGCGCTCTGATGTCGATGTCCAGCGGCTATACAACGAGTGCGATAATTTGCTGCGTCTGCGTCGCATGAAGTATGAACAACTGAAGATGCGCTCGTCGAGTGCGCGGCGGGCTGACTCAAATGGCGAACAGGAAAATTCCATCTGCTTACCGCCACGATGATGCCTGCTGGAACAACCGGCGGTTCTTTGCTGAATTCACTTCATTAAACGAGGAAATACCATGATCAACGCAAGCCAGATAAATCCAGACATGCCAGTTGTCTGTTCCGACGATGGCCAGTTCGCCGTTGTCGACCACATGGAAGGCGCCAATACCATTAAGCTCAAGAAAGACGATAAAGGCCAACACCATTTCATTCCGATGTCCTGGGTGACCTCCGCCGAGAGCGGCAAAGTGAAGGTCGACCGCCCCGGCGACCAGGCGATGAAAGAATGGAGCAACCAGTCGCCCGCTTCCAAGAGAATCATTGATTCCGGCGCGACGTCGATACCGGGGGCAGAATCCTGCCCCCGGTATCGATCGGCTGAACTTGGTGCGCGTGACTGCAACTCGTCCGCGCAGGAACGTAAGCCGTTCACGTGGTGCTGCCAAGCGGGACCAATATCGCCGTCCTATGTGCGGCAACGAACTGTGCTGAAGTCTGGCGGTTAGTAACATGTTCGTGAAGTGAACACTTTCGAAGCCGACAAAATCAGAATCGGCCGGTTACTCTAAAGGAGATAGATGATGCTTTACACTATTGCAGTAATTCTTTTGGTTCTTTGGGCACTTGGCTTGGTAACCTCGTTTACCGCAGGAGGCTTGATCCATGTCCTGCTTGTGGTCGCAGTTATTATGGTCGTTTATCAACTCATTAGCGGCCGCCAGGTCACCTGACAATTCGCGCAACTACGATGCGGTGCATGCTGCGCAGGTTCAGATAAACACCGACCACAATATCCAGAAGTACGGACACCGAAGAGTCCAAACTATCGGGAGCAAATGCTATGTCAAAGTTACATCAATTACCGGAACTGCCCTACTCGCTGGACGCTTTAGAGCCGCATATTTCTAAAAAAACGCTGAAATACCATCACGGCAAACATCACGCTGGATACGTTAAGAAACTCAACAAGGCGGTC
>JALHUQ010000098.1 GCA_022866645.1 Woeseiaceae bacterium
CTTTTCTTTGCGTCCTCCGGACTTCGAAAGCCGGCGGAGACCTTCATCATCCGTTGCACTGTGATCCACGGTTGAATCATTAGTTTTAGAATCATGATCGCGGCGGCGACCAGGTAGACGTGAAAAACCGGATTATCGAGGCTTAGCATTGTTGGATCCCCATCGGTTACTTGCAAAAAATATTAACATAGTTAAAATAATCTAACAATGGTAAAAAAACAAAGAAAGCAACCGTCGGTACGCGTAGCTCAAAAACGGCAGCGGGCGAGGGGAGAAATCCTTGCAGCCGCCCGAGCGATACTGAACGAGTCGGGTCCGGAGTCCGTCACGCTGGCATCAGTTGCGGGTCAATTGGGCATGACCAAACAGTCTCTGTACCACTATTTCTCGTCGAAAGAGGCGTTGGCCCGCGACCTGGTGACGACATTACTGGACGAGGAGTGTGAGTCGCTATTGCAGGCTGTCAACAAGCGGAAGGCAGGCAAAGAGGTGCTCGGAACGGTCATTCAGGCGTTTTACTCCCATTACGTCGACAATCTGGATGCGTTTAGAACCGTCTACTGCCAGTCGCAGTTGTACTCGTCATCGGTGCGAGCGCTTGACGAAACAACGTTGCGCGAGGAAATTCATCCGCGAACGCGTCACTTGTTTGATGTTCTTGAGGATCGACTAGCCCGCCCTGGGGCTAACAAAGCCGAGCGCCGACGCGCGCGGCAGCTTGCCTTTACGGCATGGACTTCCGCGTTGGGTCTGATGACCATGCTGAGCGTTGCTGCCGCGAACGACGACCCGATCGCACATTCGGAAAAGGCCTTGGTTAAGACGCTGGCCAATGCATTCGATGGCGCGGCCGGGCTGGCACCGTAATGGACACCATTACACCGTGAGCTATGCAGCGAATAACGTGTTGAGCCGGCAATAGCGTCATCTAATTTGATCGTAAATCAAGCCGGTGATGCTGCCCACGATCACGAATTTTGCTGGCGCTGACGCCGGCGCCCTTGGCCAATCCCGGCCACTCGGCGACCGCACTCACAACTTCATCAATGATTTTGCCGGGCTTCGACAGACTGATGGAGTTTCCGACAGCGAGCAAATCGTCTCGCTTAAGATTGTCACGCTTGCCGTTGATGCTCATTTGATGTTGGTTGGTCCATAGACCTGCCGGATTGTGTGCGTAGGTGAGGTCGAAGGCGGGGGACAGCGTCCAGTGCCCGTCTTCATCCATGAGAAACGAGATGTTCTTGGTGTGATCGTCGAGATTCTTCGCGGCGACGTTGAAAACCATGCGTCGGAATTGCTCCGCGGCATCCTTTTTGGTCAGACGTAATTTCCGCATCACCGAAAACGCCTGCTCGTAGCTGTACAGGCCCGCTTCGTTGAAATCGAAATGCGCGATTCCGCAGAGCGACTGCATGTGCAGTTTGCGCCCGTCGACTCTGTCGAAGCGACGCGTCATGAAATGTGCGCGACTATTTTCCTCGAGCAAGCGGCATTCCATCATATCGATGCCGGCAAGTCGCGCCATTTGATAGTAGGCGTATTCGATGCGGCCATACTCGGCCGGTTCGCCCAGCTCAAGATCGGTCACGCCGTCGAACTTCAGTATCCAGTGCTGGTAGTTGGGGGGCACTTTCGCCTGTCCTGAGAGCACGTGACCCTGCTCGTTAATGGCGATGATGGCTTTTGGTCGCGCGCCACCCGCTGACGTGCCGACACTCAGTATTTCGCTTAATGCATCGGCGTCATCCGCCGCGCCGAGCTGCACAGCGAGATCGTGACCTTGATTGACGACGTTTTGCGCCAGTGCGACCAGTTCAGCAATCTCTACGGGTTGCGCCTTTTCTTTGCGTTTGGTCAACGCTGGTGCGAACTCGAGCGCACCCATCGCTCGCGACGCGGTGTAGCACAGTCGTTCTACCGGGCTGAAGCTCAGCGGGTCGCGGCCCTGACGAGCCAACCAGGCGTCGATGACGCTGCGGCCGTATTTGTCGGGGAGCGCGTCGGCGAGCATTCCCGGGAGCCCGAGGTAAGTTCTTCTGGCGAGCTCGGGAAAGGCGAAAATCCCATCGCCCGCCAGTGCGGCTGCAAGCGGCATGTGGAGTGGGGCGATATCGAGGCCCGAGCGCGGAAAATCCGGGTGGTACTCGAAAACGGCGTAGCCGCGATCATCCTGCCAGGCGATAGCACCGACCAGCTGATTCCAAAGTCGAACTTCAGCCGTTTCGACACGATCTACCATGCGTTCGTATCATCCGGCTTGCCGCGACTGCCCGTCGCGCGCTGGCGCCTGACCCCTTTGCGGCGCGCCAGTTGCAGCGGACTCACGGTGATGGCCGGGATAAAGTGCTCGAGTTGATCGAGGGCTGCGAGCTCGCGTAGTACGGCAATCAGTGTCGCCAGTCTGCCGCGGCCGGATTCGATGCCTTTTATGGCTGTAACCGACAGGCCTGCGGCGTCGGCGAGCGTCTGCTGGGTCAGGTTGCGCCGTAATCGCAGGGCTTTCAGGCGTGCGCCGATCTCGGCTTCGATGGCGGAGTCGCTAAGAGAGTAATAGTCCATAAGGTCTTGATTTTAATCCGTAAGCTGCGTAGAGGGCTTATTGCAGCTGGATTTTAAGTGATTACTGGACAAAAGTCACGCTGTTGATAGCGTTATAGTGTTAAAAGAATCTATTATAACCGAAAAAATCTATTAATAGCTTGAAAAGAACTGGCTAATGTCTAGTTTTATGCGCTAAGGCGGCTTTCCCGCCAAACGATCAGAATGTTCGACGCGATGACGATGGCGGCGCCGGCAAGTACGGCCGGCAACGGCCAGTCATTCCAGATCATCCAGCCGAACAGTGTGGCCCAAACGATGCTGGTGTAATTGAATACCGTGACGATAGCCGCCGGCGCGTTTTTGTAGGCGATGGACATCAACCATTGTGCGGAGGCGCCGGACAGACCGACGCCGATGAGTAACGGTACCTCACTCAATGTCGGCGTGACGGCGACAAAGGGCATCGCGAAAGCCGTGAGAAGCATGCCAACACCCAGAAAGTAGAAGCTGACGGTCTCCGGACTCTCGTAGCGACCGAGGTA
>JALHUQ010000099.1 GCA_022866645.1 Woeseiaceae bacterium
ACGGGCTCGCCGGTGACCGGATCCGCAACTAACGGGTTGTCGGTCATCCGCTGAAAAACCTCGAAACGTCGCGGCTCTGCCGTGGGGTCACTGGGAATGGTTTCGTAAACGTAGGTGGGCATCGAGTAATCCGGGGTTCCAAAGGAGCCAGTCTGGCCGCGGGACAAGGAATACTCAAGACCTTCGATCGCGTCCTCGCCCGGCGCAGGATAGCACGCTTTGGTGCATACGTGTGCACCACGCTGTTCCGTCAACAGGCCAGTGAGTTGCCTGACGAACGCTACAATACGAAGTAAAAAGCACGTGTTTGATTCTCCACTCGATTTGTAATAATATTTTCTGCACACGTTTGCAGACGCTACCTCCTCGGTCGTCATTGCGAATCGAAGCGGCATAAATGACTCACGCCAGCAGGTAACGACATGTCACAAATTCAGACCAGAGACCCTGTAATTATTCGCCCTGAAGACCTTCAGCCAAACTGGAACTGGGACCGGCCTATTGCCGCACCGGGCCGCATGCATGTGGACTTTGAGGAGCGCGTTGATTTTCAGCGTTTGCACAGGTATCGGGTGGCGCGGGCGCAGCAGGCGCTGGAGCGATCGGAACTTGGCGCGCTGCTGTGCTTCGATAACAACAATATTCGTTACTTGACCAGCAGCGTGATCGGCGAGTGGAGTCGCGATAAGGTTTGCCGGTACGCGCTTTTTACAGGCAATTCCAACCCCTACCTTTGGGACTTCGGTTCGGCCGCCTCGCATCACCGGCTGTATGCACCGTGGCTCAAGCCCGATCACTGCAAGGCGGGCATGCTTGGATTGCGGGGCTCTGTGCCGGCCGAGGCAAACCTGTTCAGGGATGCGGCGCGCGAGATTCGCGACCTACTAAAGGTTGAAGGCGTCGCAGATATGCCGATCGGTGTCGACATCGTCGAGCCGCCGATGCTCTTTGCGTTGCAGGCCGAAGGCCTGGACATTCGCGATGGACAGCAAGTGTTTCTGGATGCGCGGCAAATCAAAAGTATGGATGAAATCATACTCCTGAATATGTCGGCCGCTCTTGTCGACGGTGTGTATCAGGAAATCGCCGAGCACCTGAAGCCCGGTGCGCGCGAAAACGAATTGGTCGCGCTGGCGAACAAGTTTCTGTACGACAACGGGTCCGACGACGTCGAGGCTATCAACGCCGTGTCGGGTGAGCGTTGCTCGCCACATCCACACAATTTTACGGATCGCATGTATCGACCTGGCGATCAGGCCTTCTTCGATGTCATTCAGTCCTACATGGGCTACCGGACATGCTATTACCGTACTCTCAACGTCGGTTTGTCGACACCAGCGCAGGTCGATGCTTACAGGCAGGCGCGTGAATGGATCGATTCCGCAATCGAACTGGTTCGCCCCGGTCTAACGACCGACCGGATCGCCGCGTTGTGGCCAAAAGCGCAGGAGTTTGGTTTCGCCAGTGAAATGGAGGCGTTCGGGCTGCAGTTCGGCCACGGTCTCGGCCTGGCCCTGCACGAGCGACCTATCATCAGCAGACTGGTTTCATTCGAAAACCCATTCGAACTGCAGGAGGGTATGGTATTTGCCCTCGAAACCTATTGTCCGGCAGCAGACGGCAATGGCGCCGCCAGAATCGAAGAAGAAGTCGTTGTTACCAAAGATGGCTGCAGGGTAATCACTTTGTTCCCGGCGCAGGAACTGTTTATTGCGAACAAGTATTAAGCAAGAACAGTCTGACAAAAACCCCAATCAAGATTGAACTAACTATGTCCGACAAATTGATCAGTTCCGTACCGACGAATTTATATATCGGCGGTACATGGGTTCCATCCGCTGATGGCAATCGAATTTCCGTCGTCGATCCGGCGACGGAGTTGGTTATTGCCAACGTCGCGAGCGCTGCAGCTGCGGACGCGACGAGCGCTGTGGATGCGGCATTCGATGCTGGTGCCGATTGGTCAGCGACGGCGCCGCGCGCGCGCGCGGAAGTGCTGCGCAAGGCATTCGAGTTGATGACGGAGCGCAGGCACGATCTGGCAACCATCATTTCCCGGGAAGAAGGAAAAACTCTGGCCGAAGGCCTTGGTGAGGTAGCCTACGCTGCCGAATTCTTCCGTTGGTATGCAGAGGAAGCGCCCCGAACGATGGGCCATTTCGGCCGCTCGCCGGCGGGCGCCAATAACATTCTGGTGGACTACGTTCCGGTAGGCGTGTCGCTGCTAATAACGCCATGGAACTTCCCGGCAGCAATGGGCACCCGCAAGATTGCGCCGGCGCTCGCCGCCGGTTGCACGGTCATACTGAAGCCGGCCTCGGAAACCCCACTGACCGCACTGGCGCTCGCCGGCTTGCTCGAGGAGGCGGGAGTTCCGGCCGGTGTGGTGAACGTGTTGCCATCGAGTCGTTCAGGCGAAATATCAAATCGCATCCTGAGCGATAGCCGGGTTGGCAAGCTGTCATTTACAGGCTCCACCGAAGTCGGTCGGGTACTGCTCGCGAAGGCAAGTGAACGTGTCGTTAATTGTTCTATGGAACTCGGCGGCAACGCGCCCTTTATTGTGCTCGACGACGCCGATATTGAGTTGGCGGTGAGTGGTGCGATGATTGCCAAAATGCGCAACGCCGGTGAGTCCTGCATTGGCGCCAATCGGTTTTACGTGCACGCGTCAATTGCCGATGAATTCGCCGATAGATTTGCAGCGGCTATGGCTGAGCTTAAAGTCGGTCCGGGGCTCGAAGACGGTGTTGACGTTGGTCCGCTGGTCAATGCAAGCACGAGGGATAAGGTTGAGCATCTCGTGAATGAGGCCGTATCCCGCGGCGCTCGTGTTCTTACCGGCGGCAAACGCCCGTCCGGCCGGGGATTTTTTTACGAGCCAACGGTTGTGACGAACATCGATCCGCAGGCCGAAATTCTGCACACTGAGATATTCGGACCGGTTGCGCCGATCGTACCATTCGATACGCTGAGCGATGTGATCACCCGGGCGAACGAAACCATTTTCGGTCTTGCGGCATACGTATTCAGTGGCAATGTTGGGCGTGCCCTTGCGGTGGCGCAGGAATTAGATGCGGGCATCATCGGCGTAAACCGAGGCTTTGTATCGGACCCCGCTGCACCATTCGGTGGCATGAAGCAGAGCGGCCTTGGCCGCGAGGGTTCGCAGGACGGCATGCACGAATTTCTTGAGAAGAAATACATCGCGGTAGATTGGTAGCGCGACCGGTGAGTGCTCCATCAACTCAAAACATTGCGGAATAAACTGATGTCTGAATCAAAACGTATACAACTTGACGCACCGTGGCTCGAAATTAGCGCGACGCCGTCCGACTGGGATGCCGCCGGACCGGAATTGCTGCTCAAGATGCTGAATCATATGCACCTGATCCGCGCCTTCGAGGAAGAGGTGCTCAATCTCGACAGGGAAGGCCTTACACATGGCCCGATGCACGTAAGCGTTGGTCAGGAAGGGGCGGTGGTCGGCGCGATGTCTTTGCTCGGTGACGGTGACGCCATCAACGGGCCGCATCGTGGGCACCACCTGTTTCTTGCCAAGACGCTGAATTATGTGGACCGGGTTGGCTACGATCCGCGCAATGAATCCACACCCACAGGGGTCAAGGATCTGATTTATCGAACCATGGCGGAGATCATGGGTTTAAGCCCCGGCTTTTGCAAAGGACGCGGTGGATCGATGCATTTGCGCTGGGACGAAGCGGGCGTATTTGGCACCAACGCGATTGTCGGTGGCGGTGTG
>JALHUQ010000100.1 GCA_022866645.1 Woeseiaceae bacterium
CGTCTACCGCAAGTATTTTGTTGAGCAGATTCACGCCCTGAAAAGTGGCTCCGGATTGTCGAACGCGATGCGGCGGACGGTTTATCGGGTCCTGGCGATGGGTGCATACGATGTTGGTGACGATGCCATCAGGGTGGATAAGAAAGCGGCCACCATACTCGCTGCTGTTGGTATACCCGTCGCCTGCTTTTTGCACGGCTATGCGGGGTTCATTTTCGGCTCCGTCAAGGCCAACGCCTTGTGGATGTCACCACTAATGCCCGTGATATTCATCATGTCTGCTGTGGTCTCCGGTATTGCTCTTTGCATGCTGACGTACATCGTGATCATGGAATGGCAGGCGTTTCGACGGAGGCGCGGCGGTGGTGTCCAGGAGGCCGGCGAAATCAAAGGTGCGGAAGTAGAAATCATCAATAAAGCGGCACGATATCTGATCGGTTTTCTTGTTGCGGCGATTAGCCTGGAAATGCTTGATCTGATTTTCCGTGGCTACACCGCCATGAAGTCATGGGACATTCTGCGCTCCGTAATGTACGGCAGGGACTTCCTGAATATTTTTGTGCTGCAGTATGGCTTTGGAAACCTGGTGCCATTTCTGCTGCTGGTGTTGCCGAGGAGAAACCTGTTCAGAATTGTCCTGGCACTGGTGCTCGTGCTGTTCGGCGTATTCATGATGCGCTGGAATGTCGTGATCGGTGGCCAGGCATTTTCCCTGTCGTTCTCCGGCTATATGCACTACGAGATTCCCGTTATTCCGCACAGTATCGAAACCTTCAAGGAAGGCGTGTTCGGGGCGCTCATGGTTATTACGACACCGTTCGTCCTGTTCTGGATCATCAATAAATTTGTACCTTCGCTGCGGAGGGATATAGAAGGTAGTTAGGCCATGGAAAATACTACTGCTGAGCTCGAGCTGCGTCTTGCGGCGATTGAGCAGCGGCTTTCCCTGCTCGAAGGCGCCAGGCAAACCGCGCCTGAAGCCAGCTTGAGCGATACAAGTCCGGAACTCGATACAAGCTTTCTTTCAAATGCACCCACTCATATCGGAAAGGTTCTGCTGATTTTCGGCGGTGCCTTCCTGTTGCGCGCCATCACGGACGAGCAAATCGTGCCAACGGCGATCGGTATCGTGTTGGGCACCAGCTACGCTTTGTTTTGGTTATCAATGGCGTATCGAATCGGACGGGATAAGAGTCGCGGTCTGAATGCGCTGTTCTACGGCGCCTCCTCGGTATTTCTGGCGTTGCCGCTATTTGTCGAAGCCACCACGAGGTTCGAGCTGCTTACTGGCCGTCAGGGTGTTATCGCGCTGATAGTGTTTTGTGCCCTGGCCATTGCGGTGGCCGTCGCGAGAAATCTGCGCAGTCTTTGCTGGGTGGTGACGGCGGGCAGCATAGCAACCGCCTTCGTGGTGTTGAACACCTCCCATAGCGCCGTGGAAACCGCTGCATTCTTGCTGCTGCTCGGGCTAGCTACATTGTGGGCCGTCTATCGGCAGGAATGGCTGGGCGTCCAGTGGCTGGGCGCTCTCGGCGCCAATGCGGGCGTGCTCGTCTTGGCGGTACTGAGCGTCAGCGATCGTTGGTCCGTACAAGCACTTACCCCTTTCTCCATGGCAACTCTGTTGCTCATCGCCTACCTGGGAAGTTTCGCCATCCGGACGCACGTTCGAGGTCAAAACGTCGGTATTTTTGAGACAGTTCAAGCAGTTATGGTTGTTGTTATCGCATTTCTGACTGCCATGATCGCGTCCCGGGCTGGGCGCGACATACTCGTCGAAGCGGGATTCCTGACCCTCGCGCTCAGTGCCTGCGCCTATGCCCTCGCGTTCACGCCGAAGACTCGCACTCTGCGTGGGCGCAATTTCTATTTTTACTCTACGACCGGACTGATACTCGTGGTCGCCGGAAGTGCCCTGATCGTGTCGCCGGGTCAGGCCGCTGTAGCCTGGTCACTGATGGCTCTCGCCATGGCCTGGTTCAGTGGACGCTATGGCAGGGTAGCCCTTAGCCTTCAGTGTACTTTTTTGCTGGTCGCTGCCGGCATAGCGTCGGGAGTATTGGCGACGGGTTTCGAGGCTCTGGTGGGAGATGAACTCGCCGCTGGCACCGCTTCGCCACTCGGGTATCTGATCGTCGCGCTCACAACCGTCGCCTGCCTGTTTATTCCGGTTGCGCAACGCTCCGAACGCTGGGGTGTCTTCGCCGGCTTGCCGCAGCTCATCGTTCTGGCGCTGTCAGTCTGGGAAGTGGGCGGGCTCATGGTGGTGTTCGCCGCGCCGTTGCTTGCTCACACGGGCAGCACCGACGCTGACCTTGCTGTTCTCGCGGCACTACGCACAGGAGTTCTGGCGGCCTCGTCTGTGGCTCTGGCGCTGTCCAGTCGATACAAGCGCTGGCCGGAGGCGCGCTGGCTCGTCTACCCGGTATTGATCCTGGTTGGATTCAAATTACTTCTTGAGGACTTTCCGAATGGCCGCCCGGTGACGCTATTCATTGCCTTCGCACTCGTCGGAAGCGCTTTGATTCTGGTGGCAAAATTGCTGCGACGTGAAACGCCGGGCGCGGCTAGTTGAGCGCCGCTTTTTCGCCGCCAAAGCGGTAACGGATTCCCACTCCGATGGCCCATAGATCGTAGTCGTAGGGCTGTGCGCCCAGCGTCAGAATGGTTGGCAGTGTGTCCGGGGCGACCAGTGCCCAGTCACTCAGCTCGAAGCGCTCCATACGCAGGTCGAGTGTTCCGTACAAACGCTCGGTAAAGCGATATCCGCCCTCAATGCGTACCGAGTCAAGAGTGGACTGCAGATCGGGGAGGGCGCTAGCCCCACCGCTCTGGCTGTCGATATTAATTTTCGTTTCGCCGTCACCGCGATTGTAGTCGAAGCGAAAGTCGAACTTGCCGTCGGCTTGTTTCCAGCGGGCACCGATGCCGTAATGATTGAAGGTATCGGTATTTTTTGCAGACCAGTCCGCGCTTGCTGACAGCTCACTGCCCGACTGCTGCGCTTCCATTTCCTCTTGGCCGATCATCAGATAGGCAGACGCGTTGTCCGATATTTTGAAACTCAGGTCGGCCGTAGCGCGAAATTCGTCGCCACTGCGCATTCCCAGTTGTGACTTGTCGTAGGCATCGTCGGCGAGCATGGTTGTCAGGCCGAGCGACCAGTTTGACGTGCTCGGGGCGATCGACACATTCAGCTGTCCGTAGGCGCGGAATCGGTAC